>JAHKZS010000206.1 GCA_020626545.1 bacterium | reverse complement strand
AGTCGGATTTCTCTTTCTTCATCTGTTCGAAAGTAACGATTACCTCATCGATAAACGCGTCAACGTCTTCTCCTCGATAACCTCTGCCTTTTCTAAATGATACATCTCTGATCTCATCAATAGTTAACATTATCTAACACTCCTATCTATAATGATTGATATTTATTTTAATTCTGCCTTTTTTAGTGGTTCCGGCTTGTTCTTTAACAATAAACTTACCGTAACCTCTAATAGTTATAATATCATTTTCTCTTAATATATAACTAACCTTTTTGTTTTCGTTATAGTTGGTAACAACTTTCCCCGAGTTAATCAAAGCCGCGGCTTTATCTCTGGATAACTTGGTTAAAGCGGAAACAATTGCGTCGAGTCGTAATGAACTAACAACAATTGAAACTACTTCAACATTATCACTGAAATCAATATCGAGAATTTTATCGTTAACAATTTTTACTCCTACACGACCGATTTTGGAAATTTGTTGTTTAAAATATCTCTCAACTTCACTTTTAACAAAGCAGACAGCTTTCCCCTCATTAACAACAATATCTCCGATACAGCTTCTCTCAACACCTAGATTCATCAAAGCTCCTAAAAAATCACGGTGCGAAAGCTTATCAGTCTTTCGAAATTCAAAAAACAAAGCGCTTATAGGATATTTTTCGTACTCAATTTTCTCGGATGAGAAACACATACACTTTCTCTTAGCGTTATCATACCCTCCGAAAAAAGATATATAAGAACTATAAAAATGGAGTTCGTTAGAAATTATGTATTGTTCTCGTTCATTGAGGAATCCTAAAAAGTAAGGTTTGTTTCTGGTCAGCGATAATTCAGCTAAATCTTCAACACGGGATATTAAATCTTTATCCTCTTTATCAGAAGTAAACGCCACTACTCTCTAATTCATCGAGAAGATCGTCACCTGTAAGATCAACATTATTAGGAATAATAATGAATGTACTTGAAGCAACTCTTTTAATCTTACCGCGGTTAGCGTAAGCGACACCGCTTAAAAAGTCGATGATTCTTCTGGACATATCCTTATTAGTTTCTTCAAGGTTAAGAACTACGGTATGAGTTTTTATAAGCTCGTCCGCGATAGTTCTTGTTTCCTCACCGAATCTTTCGGGCTTAAAAAGCGCTACCTGGAGCTTAGCGGTTGCGCTGATATTTACAACTTTGTTTCTGTGGGAATCCATATAAGGAGTTACTTCCTCGTAATCGTCCTCATCATTTTCCGCATAACCATACTCGTCGTATCCGTTATCGTATTCCTCGTCGGGAGCATCCCACATACGTTTAAACTTATCTACAAATCCAGCCATTTCTTATAATCCTCCTAGATTTCATTTATATTCACGGGCGCCGAACAACGACGAACCTACTCGCACCATTGTGGCTCCGGATATAATAGCTTCATAATAATCAGCAGACATCCCCATTGAAAGAATATCCATAGATATATTATCTATGTTTTTGCCCTTAATGTCAATAAATATATTGTTCATTTTATCGAAAAATTTCAGAATTTTTTGTGGACTATCACAAATCGGAGGTATACACATTAGACCTTTTACCGATATATTCTCGAAATTTTTGATTTCATCAAGTAATTCATAAAGTTTTTCCGCTTTTACGCCGCTTTTACTTTCTTCCTCACCTATGTTAACTTCGATCAGTATATCAGACGTTAAATTGTTCTTAGCGGATTGTTTGGAAATCTCCTTAGCGAGCTTTACGGAGTCTACGGATTGAATTAAATCCACCTTATCGACTATCTGTCTTACTTTATTTGTTTGAAGATGTCCGATAAATTGCAATGAGCTGTTATCTAAATCATACTCATCATATTTAGAGAGTAATTCCTGAACTTTATTTTCTCCTATATACTTAAGTCCAAGAGATATAGCGTAGTTGATAACTTCCGCGTCAACAGTTTTGGTAGCGGCGAGAAAAGTAATATCTTCCCTATTTCTTCCCGACTTTACAGCGGCTTCGGAAATTCTTTCCTCTATCGTTTTATAATTATACTCAATATCACTGAATAACTTTTCCGTCATATAAATTATCTCCTTTAACTACAACTTGATCATAAAGTTGTAAAGTTTCGTCACTAAACAAAACGCCTTCGTTGGGTTCTGTTTCACATAATACATAATCTTTACCGGAATATGTAATTACAATTTCTTTAAAAATTAGTTCTGATCCGTGTAAAACGTATACACCCTGAACTTTCTTTCTCTTGATAATAAGTTTTCCGTTTTTATCTTTAGTAGTCTTTTTAACATATCCTTCGTGAATAGCTCTTTTGGATACTTTTAGACCTGTATAAGATACCGTAGTTATATTAGTATTCTCATTACGCGCGTTCGCGATATATTTATTCATATAATCGCAACTTAAAATAAGTATCGCGTCATGCTTTCTGCTTTTTTGATTAATTGAATAAATCTTACTCGGGATTTTTTCAGAAGTAATAGTGGGCATAGAGATAGATACAGACACTCCGTCGTTTTGCAACTTCGAAAGAGTGACAGCGTTATCGGCGGATACTTTACAAGCCACATACCATGTAGGATTTGTAACAACTTTACCGACAACATTTTTCTTAACTTTTCTTTTCTTGATGTTATTTAACTGATTTAAAGTTAAATTATTCAGATCATTAAAATCATAAGAATTCTCATATCCATCGCAGGAAGAAATGAAATATCCCGCTTTAGGAGCCGAAAGCGTACCGATGCTTGAGGAACAATTGCTTTTTATTTTAGCTCGTTCGGTTTTAAGCTCATTAATTTTACTTTTAAAACTTCTCGCCGAACCTGTCGTAATCTGGCGTCCGCAAATAGAAAAGAGTAAATCCTCACAGGAATTTTTTGCGTCAATAAGTTTTCCAGTGTTGACGTTTTCGGAAATTGTGAAAATATTGTTGCTTATCTGAGTATTAATTGTATCCAGACCAACGCTGTCTTTATAATAAGACTTGGAAAGCGATTTTAACTTTTTAATCTGTTTGTTTATATTGCTGATTTGTTTTCTGGAAACAGCATCGTTCTCGTTCCTGTATATATCAGCTATAGTCTGTCCGCTACTAACATCGTCGCCATCGTTAATCTTATAGGATAAAACACCCTTAGATGAGTTGGTTACATAAGACTCTTCGCGAAATATAAATGTTTTAGCGTGTATAACATCTGAAACTGTATTTGAAACAGCTTCTTCAGTTTGTACCGCGTTAACAAAGTTAGCGCTAACGATTAGATAAACAATATAAGCAACTATCAATACGGATAAAATTCCGATTATAATT
>JAHKZS010000205.1 GCA_020626545.1 bacterium | reverse complement strand
TGATGATAAGTATAGGGCTTGTCCAATCGGTAGTTTATAACCAAGAAGAAGATATGGATAAAGCTCAGATACGGCTCGGAAGTCAAAGCAGAGTCAGAATTTAATAGCAAAGAATTAACGGGACAGTTTAACTGTCCCGTTATTTAATGGTAAAGTTTTAATTTTTATAGACATAAACGTTTACTTTATAATCCCCGAAAACCCAGCAAGTATTATTATTCTTAATCGAAATCTTAGCGGGTAAGGAAATTGAACCGGTAGTTCCGTCTATATCCGAAGCGTCTATGCTACAACTTATATTAGAAGCGGATAATTTCTTAATTCTGTTTTTAGGACCTTTAATAGTTACGTCAAGCGCGTCTGTTGAGAAGTAGTAAGAATAACTCTTATCAAGTCCGGTTAAGTGGAAATTCTTATTCGAAACGCTAAGTCTCTTTGACCTGAATGACGATAAATCGAGCGAAGCGGAAATAGTTTTATTATCGCTTAAATTAGTTACCTTATCAGGTAAATCAAGTTCAAGATTACGCTTAATTTTAGCGTTTGAGATATTATTCATATCTATTTCTTCTGTGGATACAGAATTAAGTTTATCCAATACGGAAGAGGGAGCGGCAATTAAAATCTTGCTCGGAGATAAGCTCGCGAAATTATTGACATTTAGATTTTGAGGCTTATTCTTATAAGCTAAATTCACCGGAACTTCTTTTTCAGGTAATACAGAGAAATTAGCGGTAACGCTCGTTTCGCTTAAGTCAATCATTCCGTTAGAAATTTCCGTTCCGGAACTGTCGTACAGCTTAATATCGAATTCCGAAGATTTATCCTCGCGGATTTCTCCGCCGATAGTACCCTCTATTGACGCGGAAGCAATTTTGGAAACCTCGGACTGAGGACCTTTTACCTTTACCTTACTTGTGGATAAAGTAACGTCGGCGTGATAACCTTTGGCTACAGTATATTTAAGCTTATTTTCTATCTCGAAAGAAGCCTTTTTGGAATGGTCGACAAATACGGTAATTACCGAAGGAGAAACCGAAGAAGATATTTCGAAATTATCGGTACTCATAGCTTTCTTAGCGGTCAACGACAACGCGTAAGTTCCCGGAGTGGAAATAGTACCCGCGGTCTGAGCCGAAACAACTATATCATCACTGGTAATAGTGCCCAGCGTAACACGGTTGCCTTTAACCGTTACGGAAGCGTTCTGATCATCACCCGAAAATATTTTCAACCCGTTATTCTCGGCTTCTTCGGAAAGATTTATCTGGATAGGAATATCGTTAATAACACGATCGGATTCGTTAGTATTACTCAAGCTCATTACAACCCATATAATTATAGACATAACAAGCGAGATTATAAGTACGAATTTATTATTTCTGAAAAGTCTCGACAGACTAAATCTTCTTTTATTCTTCATCTTTCTTCTCCTTTCTCTTAGAGGAGAATCTGGACGAATTCTTTACATATACTTTAGTATCGTCAATCAAATTATTCTCGAGATGCGCAATAAGAGTTTCACGGTTAAAATCTCGTTTCAGATTACCGTTTACCGCGACGGAGATATTACCGGTTTCTTCACTGACGATAACTATAACAGCGTCTGATACCTCGCTCATTCCTAAAGCTGCTCTATGACGTGTGCCGAGATTTATATCGACACGTTTATTATCGGTCAAAGGTAAAATACATCCCGCGGCGTAAATTTTACCGTTGCGGATAATAGTAGCGCCGTCGTGCAAAGGAGCTTTGTTGAAGAAAATATTTCCGAGTAAAGCGACAGAAGGTTCGCTGTCGAGCAGCGTTCCTGTATCGGCAATATCCGAAAGCTTAACATCTCGTTCAAAAACTATAAGTGCTCCCGTCTTTGAGCTTGAGAACACGGTACATACATCAGCTACACAAATAATCGAACGTCTTATAGCTTTTATTTCCTCATCGGTTTTACTTTTATTAAACAAAAACGAAAAATATCTGTGGCCGAAATTACTCTGACCTATACGCTCGAGAGCTTTTCGAATTTCAGGCTGAAAAATAATAGCGATAAATAGAACAGAAAACTCAAATAGTAACCTCAGTATATTCGTCATCATGGTTAGTCCGAATACAGTAGAGAGTAAATAAACAGCCAAAAG
>JAHKZS010000204.1 GCA_020626545.1 bacterium | reverse complement strand
TTACGGGTCCGTTCTCGTATATGACTAAGGATAAAGCCGAAGAAGCTAAAAGAATGGAAGAAGAAGGAGTCGACTAAGGTCGGCTCTTTTTTATTATAGTTTTCGATATTGTCATCCTGAGCGGAAACGCCGATGGCGTTGCAGTCGAAGGAGCTTTTAAGATTCTTCGCAAGCTCAGAATGATAAGTCTTACATTGATATTCACGCCGTCGGCGTGAGGATAGTTCGGCTGTTTAGGAAAACCCGCCTCGGAACACCGCGTGAGGTTGAGTCCAAATTTCAATTTGGTAACGAAACCCATACCTTGTAGAGGGTGTTCCCTACGGTGTAAAGATAACCTGCTGAAAACTGAAAGGAATAAATATTTTCCCGTCGTCCATATTATGACAAAACTTTCCGCCGAGGGTAATTATAATTGTCTTACCAAAAAGAAAAGGAAGTCTAAAGATATGGAATTACAGAAAACTGCGTTAAGGAAACGGACTGAGGATGACGGAATGGTGTGGGCGTTAGCCGAGAACGCGCTTTACATTCTGCTGGGAGTGGTGATTTGCCGGGGTAAAATTTTCGGCTCGCTGGCTCCGTTCGGGGCGAGTTACGTTTCGGCTGTACCGAGAAAAAAGCTCCTGTTCGCTACGTTCGGAACGGCGCTCGGGTACGTTATACTTATGCCCGAGAACTGCTTTAGGTATGTCGCTGTATCGGTTTCTACGGCGCTTTTAAGATGGCTTATCGAGGACTATAAGCTGATTTCCAAAAGCGCGGTTTATCAGCCCGCCGCGGCGTTTTTGCCGATATTCGCGTCGGGTATAGCGCTAATCTTCGTGCGCTCGAGTACGGTTTCGGATATATCAAAGGTCGCGGTAGAGGCGGTCGTAGCGGGAGCTGTGGCGTATTTTTTCTCGCGCGCGGTGTTCCTTTTGACCTCGGGACGACGACCGACAACTTTATCCCAATCGGAAGCGGCGTGCCTGGTTATGAGCGGTTGCGCGCTTATACTGTCGCTGAGCAGTATTGAGTTCGAAAAGGTATCGCTCGGCAGAATCGCCGCGGTGATTATAATACTTCTCTGCGCGAGATACGGCTCGGTAGCGGGCGGAGCTATTTCGGGAGCTTCGACAGGTTCGATTTTCGGAATGAGCTCGGTAAATTTCGCGTTTATCTGCGCGGGATACAGCTTCGGCGGACTTATCGGCGGACTTTTCGCGCCGTTCGGCAAAGCGGGTACCGCTTTAGGCTTTATCGTCTGTAACGCCGTTATGCTCCTGTCCGCGGGCGACAACAGCCTTATTCTGCCGATGTTTGTCGAGACGATTATAGGCGCGGCGGTGTTTATGATTTTGCCGAAGGATATAGAAAGGCATATAACGCCGGTTTTCCTGCCGAAAGAAAATACCAAGGGCGAAAGGTCGCTTAGAAACTCAATAGTTATGAGACTTGATTTCGCTTCCGGCGCTCTACAAAATGTAAGCGGATGCGTTAACTCCGTCAGCCGTCAGCTAAAAAAACTCTACGCTCCCGAGGTGGAATACATTTACAAGGACGCGGCGCGCGATGTGTGCGAGAACTGCGGGATGATGTCGTACTGTTGGGACAGACACAAAAATACTACCTCAGAGGATTTTAAACGGCTGTCCGCCCCGCTTAAAACTCAGGGCTACATTACGGAGAGCGACGTTGAGGATTTATTCTCGAAAAAATGTTGTCGTAAAATCGAAGTCGCCGACTCGATAAACAACGGTTACCGCGATTATTTAGGCGGTATAGAGGCTTCGGCGAGGGTAACTCAGATACGCTCGATGGTAGCGGGTCAGTTTTCCGGACTTTCGGAAATTCTCGGCGATATGGCTCAGGAATTTGAAAACTATAAAACCTTTGACGCCGACTGCGCCTCAAGGGTTAAGGAATATCTGCACAGGCACGGATTTATCGTTATGGAGTGCGGTTGTATGATAGACAATAACGGCAGAATGTCGGTGGAGATTGAACTCAGCCGAGGTAAGACTAAGATTAATAAAGATGTTATCGCAAAGGATATTTCCTCAATCTGCGCAAGGTGCTTCGATACGCCGATAATTACACAGATCGGCAACCGCAGGAGGATTGTACTCAGCGAGGTACCGGTGTTCGACGTAGAGGTCGGCGTTTACCAGCACGTTTTCGGCGGAGGTAAGCTTTGCGGAGACTGCGTCAACTGCTTTGTAAACGGATTCGGACAGTTTGTAGCGCTAATCAGCGACGGTATGGGCACAGGAGGCAGAGCAGCCGTAGACAGCAATATGACGGTTTCTATACTTACTAATCTACTTAAAGCGGGGCTCAGCGAAAACTGCGCGCTCCGGGTGGTAAACTCGGCGCTTATGGTAAAGAGCGAGGACGAGAGCCTTTCGACCGTAGATATGATAAATCTCGATTTATTCAGCGGAAAAGCGGTTATGAATAAGGCGGGCGCGCCCTTTAGCTATGTTAAAAAAGGCGGACGGCTTCTTAAAAAGTCATCAAAATCACTGCCCGTAGGGATTTTGGGAGACGTTAAATTCGCAAGCGACAGCGTAAATCTTCGGGGAGGAGATGTGATAGTTATGGTATCGGACGGCGCAACGCTGAAAGACGAGAAGTGGCTCGAGGAGATTATCCGAAATTTCAAGGATAACGACAACTGCTCTGACCTCGCGAAAACGGTAGTAAACGAGGCTATTAAACGCCGAAACGACGGTCACGACGACGATATTACCGCCGTAGCGGTTAGGGTTATTGATAATTAGAGATAAGGACTAAGGGCTTAGGGCTAAGTTAAAATGTCTTTTCTCATACCTACTACCCTTAACTTCTTAAATGAAAAAGGCTCCCGAGGG
>JAHKZS010000203.1 GCA_020626545.1 bacterium | reverse complement strand
TTCCTGTTTTGTCGCATATTAACACCCCCATATCTATTTTAGCACAAAAAAAGAAAGCAGACACTTTTTTAGTGTCCACTTTCATTTTACACTTTCACTTAGTCGACTCCTTCTTCTTCCATTCTTTTAGCTTCTTCGGCTTTATCCTTAGTCATATACGAGAACGGACCCGTAAGCGCGATAACGCCGTAGTAGTTTATTACTCTCCATATAAGCGCGGCGCTCTTTAAGGTGCCGCTTATGAAGAATGTGCTGAAAAACGCCGTGAATCCTAGTTCCGCGGCTCCCGAAGCTCCCGGGATAGGTATCATACCGCTCATAAGGTTAACGAACGCCTGAGATGATATAAGCTGGAACGGCGTGGCGTGGGTAAATCCGAACGAGCGGAATATAAAATACGGAACTAAAAACATCGCGATAAACTGTAGTATCGTCAGTATAAACGCGCTGATTAAAAGCTTCGGCTTTTTGTAAATATCTTTGTTGCTTGTGTGGAAATTGTTAAGCTGTTTATCAATACCGTCGATTTTCTCGTCGACATTTTTTATAATCTTAATCTTGTTCAAAATCTTAGCGAAAAACATTATAAGCTTTCTCGAAAGGTTCGGCGAAAAGCTGAACAGCAGCACCATTCCCGTAACCGCGAGCTGAGATATAAATCCGAACGCCAAGAGTATAAGTATATAAGAAATGTTTTTGTTAGACATTATAAACGGAATATTCGAAACCACCGCGACTATGCTCATTAAGGTGAGCACAACCTGATACACCATAAATTTCTGCATCAATCTCGAGGTCGCGTAGCCGACTCCTATGTGCATCTTTGAGTGCAGTAAGAACACCTGCATCGGCTGGCCGCCTGTAGACGACGGAGTAATCGCGCTCCAGAAAAGCCCCATAAATCCTACCCGCACAGCGTCTATGAACCTAAATTCTTTGTGACCGTCTTTTATAAAAAGGTAAATAACAATTGACTCAATCAGCATATACAAAAGCTGAGAGCCTACGGCAGCGACTATCCAATACCAGATAACCTCGGTGTCGGAATGAATAAGGTCGTTTAGACCGTCTTTGCTGAAAAAGAAGTATAAAATTATTCCCGCGCATAACCCAATTACAAGCACGTTAAAAATATATTTAGGTTTAAAAAAAGAATTTTTCATACTGCCTCTTAAATGTTGGATATTACTCCCATAAATACAGGAATATAGCTTTCGTTATCCACCACCGCGAATATAAACGGGCGGTTAAAATTAAGTGTTTTTTCAGGTTCTTTTTTGGTTGAATTAGATTTAACGGCACTACCGCTTCCTATACCGTCTTTGGTAATTTTGAGCTCAAAGCTCTGGATTAAATCGGATACGCTCGATTTTTGGGCGTAGGATAATCCCGCGTAATCGCCTGTTTCTTTGAGGAAGCGGAGCGATTTTCTCTCGGTAAAGTTAATATTGGATTTTCTCGTGAACTCGGGAATACTTACCTCGCGGGTTTTAAACACGCTCATTGAGTTCATAAGCTTCGAAAAGCTGTCGCTGTTTAGCTTCTTTAGAAGATAATCAATATTATTGTCCTTGGGCATAAACGCCGCGAATTTAGCGGGAGTATTTTTTAAATCCTTAACGAATCCCTCGGCAAGTTTACTCTCTAAGTAATACTCCGTACCGCTTAGAAACTTTGCGTCGGAGGTTTTATCCGCTCCTTTAAACTTACCGCTCGAGGTTTTCTTAAATCCGTCGAGCCAGCTGTCGCTCATATAAGCGCTGTTTAAAAGCATAAGCCCCGAGTTTTTATCGGGCGCGGAAATATACCCCGCCTTCGATTTTTCCGAGATATAGGAGTTTACCTTGTCCGTAAAATCTTTGTCGGAAAAGCTCAGCCTGAAAATACCTTGGTTATAAAAATCGGCGTTCGAAAGTAAAAACTTCTGGCTCACGGGCGTGTCCGAGTTTAAGAAAAAGTCGCCGTTTATATCGATATATCTATTTTTTTCGATATTGCTAAGCTTCTCAATCCGGCTGAAAAAATATCCGCTCGAGCTGTTTAAGCCGTCTAAAGCGAGGTTATCGCCGGTAACGGATTTAATTCGGCTCTGGGTTTTACCCGAAGCGGCGTTTTCTAAAAGTGAAAGCTGGTAATGGAGCGCCGCGGGCGAGTAGGTTACGTTTTTATCTTCCTTGTAAAGCTTGTACAGCATATCCGCCGAAAAGTTTACGGCTGCTGTTTTGTAGTCGTTGTAGGAAGTAGGGTTAGTAGTTTCGCCGTTTTTAAAAATATAGGTGAGATTTTCGTCCGCCTTAATATCGGCGGTTAAATCTTCGCCCGGGATATTCCCCGAACACGAACATAGCGCGGCAGAAACCATAACAATCATAAGCGCTAAACCGATTAATCTTTTCATTTTTTATCCTCCGTAAGAGAATAAGCTAAATCGCAGATTTGTTTAGACGCGTTGCCGTTATAGTTTTTCTTACAATTCTCGCTCATAATCCTGAGCTTGCGGTCATCGTTTAAAAGCGTTCTTACCTTTTCTCCGATGTTTTTGTCGAGGATTACCGCTACGCCTATTTCGCTCAAGAATTTAGCGTTATAGGCTTCCTGACCGGGATAAGCGCTGTAAATCGCCATCGGAAGCGAACATGCCAAGCTCTCGCTTACTGTAAGTCCGCCCGGTTTCGTAATAATCAGGTCGGCGCAGTGCATATAATCTTCTACATTATCAACATACATAAGAAGCTTTGTGTTTTTGTTAATTTTAGTTCTGAATTTATTGTAAAGATGAGGGTTGTTGCCCGTAATTACGACAAACTGACAGCCCTTCGCGGAATCTGAAATCTCCTTGTATACCGAAAGCACCTCGTTAACGCCGAAGCTTCCCGCCATAAACAGTACGGTCTTACCCTCGCTGTTGAGCCTTAGCTTGTTTTTAAGATGAGCTTTATCGGGAGTATCGTAGAATTTCTGGAATACAGGTATTCCGAACGCGTGAACTTTCCTCGGGCTGATGTTATATCTCGTTTGGAAATCGTCAATCATTTTACGGCTGCTGGCGATATAATGGTCGATACCGTCGGCTATGTAGGTGTAATGAGCCTCGAAATCTGTAATCAGTGAGATTACGGGCGCTTTAATCCTGCCCTTATTCTTTAAATCGCCGAGCATAGTCGTCACAAAAGCGTGACACGATATTATGACATCCGGTTTAAACATCTCGATAGCCGTGATTAAGTGCTTGCCCTTATACTTGTTAACGGAGTTACAAAGATTATTGAGCGCGGACTCACGGTCGGAATTGCGGTAAATATTTCCGTAGAATTTCGGCGCTTTTTTAGCGAGAACAGTGTAACCGCCGCATATAAATTTATTATAAAGTTTTCCCGCGATTTCAAGCCCGTCAACTATCTTTACGATGTTTTTCGGGGAATCCGACTCAATATACTCTTTTAACGCGGTCGCGGCGCGTTTATGACCGCCTCCCGTGGAAGCGGAAAAAATCAAAACCTTCATCTAAAACTCCTGTTTATATATCAGCGTATAACTTGAATAATACACATATATAATCATTATATACAATTTTGGTTGAAAATTCAATATTTAACACCAATCTTTAAGAAAAAATCTACCGCCGATATTCGTTATTTTATTAAGTATTTTGGCTGGTTAACCCATTATTAAGTGCAAGTTTAACAAATTTAAAAAATTATCGACATTTTTCAATTTTTTTCTTTATTTTTTACGAAAAAAGGTATAAAATGTATAGTGGTTATGTAGGTAAAGAAGGAGGAATTGCAGTGGCGCCAAGATATAATCTCGACGATTTTTCGGCTAACCGCAGATATAATACAAGAAAACCCGCCGCTAAACGCGCCCCTGTAAAGAGCGTTAAGCGCAGACCTTCCGCGCCCAAAAGACCTATACCCAAGCGTAATTCCGCTAACCGCCGGCCTCCCGTAAAGCGCGGGAAACGAAGCGCGGCGTTTACTTTCTTAGTGATTTTGTTAGTGGTAATAGTTGTGGCGTTGATCGGCTTTATAGGCTTTAATATTTACCGCGAATACCGAAAAGGCCAGCCCTTTACTTACTCCGACGGGGTAAAGGTTTCGGGTATAGATATAGGAGGCTTGTCCGTTAAGGACGCCCGCCAAAAGTTAAAGACCGAAGCGCTGACCGCCGTTAAGGATTTTAACGCTAAGGTAAGGGCAAAGTCTTTCGAAAAAACCTATACTAAATCCGATTTTAAATATACCTTCGATTTTGAAACACCGCTCAAATCCGCTAAAATTTACAGTATGAAGGAACAGGGCATCTACGACAGCAAAAAGTCTAAAGCCGAAGCGGAAACCGACGAAAGCACCGACTCCCCCGAGTTTACTCTTAAATATAAGGTGACCTCCGATTCTATAAGGAACCAGTCCAAAGCTGTAGCGAAAAAGGTGGATATCTCCCCTAATAACGCGAGGGTTACAAAGTTCCATCCGTTCGCTGAGAATCGTTTTGAGTATAAGGAGGGCTCGGCGGGCTATAAGCTCGACCAAAGCGCTCTCAACAAGAGCCTTAAAAGTGTTTTCTCGTCCGAAAAAACCGATTTCGAGTTCAACGCCAAGGTCGATAGAATTACCCCCTCGATTACCGTAAACGATTTAAAAACCAAAATTATCGGTCTTGCCACCGCGTCCACCGTATCTCAGAATACGCCGAGCGGTACCCATAATATGACCGTAGCTATGAAGGCGTGCAACGGCTCGGTTATCGAACCCGGCGCGACATGGTCGTTTAATAAGTGTACGGGCGACTCCAACCTCGAGTCCAACGGCTACAAAAAAGCCGCCGTTATCTCCGAGAAGAAAATCGAACAGGGTACAGGCGGCGGAATCTGCCAGGCTAGCACGATTATTTTCGAGGCGGGACTTTTCTCGAATATGGAGATTATCGAACGCCATAATCACTACTGGGCTTCTACCTACGCCTACGCGGGCGAGGACGCTACTATCGATTACCCGACGCTCGACCTTAAAATGCGTAATAAAACCGACTACCAGATGTTTATGGAATGCCGTGTCGAGACAGGCAACAGGCTTCGGGTTAATATCTGGGGCTATCAGGATCCCGACTACGATAATATACGTATTCATTCCGAAAACTTCGACGTAAGTAAAACCGACTTTAACTCACGGCTTTTCCGAGAGCTGTTTAAGGGCGGAAAGATTATAAAAACGGAAGTCGTATGCGACTCCCATTACAGTATCAAAAACTCCGTAAAAACTCCCGACGCCGAAACCTACCGCACACGTGTTGACGGCTACGTTCAGTACGAGGACGAGGACTATACCCCGATGGATACGGGCGAAAGCGATGACAGCGAGGAAGAGTACAGCGAAGAAGAGGATAGCGGAGAGGACAACGGCGAAGAAACTGCCGAGGACGAGAATTATTCCGACGAGGAGAGCGAATAGTGTGAAAATTCACACTATTAAAGATTTATATTGTCCGCCCGGTTTGCCGCAAGCGGCAACGGGCGATGACTATAATCGCATACACGCCTTATCCGCCCACGGTAAGGGTGTAGGAATTTTTAACGGCTATATGTGGGCGGAAAGGCTATGGCGATTAATATGAACGAAATAATTAAAGCTATGAAAGAACGCAGGAGTATCCGTAAGTTTAAATCGGATATGCCCGCCAAGGAAGATATAGCTCAGATTGTAGACGCGGGACTTTACGCCGCCAACGGTATGGGCAGACAGGCTACCGTTACGATAGCTGTTACCGATAAGAAACTGCGGGATAAAATCTCGGAGGCTAACCGTAAAATCGGTGGTTGGAAAGAGGGCTTTGACCCGTTCTATAACGCTCCCGTAATTTTGATTGTACTCGCCGAAAAGGACTGGCGTAATCGGGTTTACGACGGCAGTCTTGTAATGGGCAATATGATGCTCGCGGCTCATTCCTTAGGGCTCGGAAGTATCTGGATACACCGCGCTAAAGAGGAGTTCGAGCTCGACGAATATAAGGATTTGTTAAAATCGCTCGGCATCGAGGGCGAGTGGGAAGGAATCGGACACTGCGCCGTAGGCTACGCCGACTGCGAGCTCCCGAAACCCGCCGAAAGAAAAGACGGACGAGTTTTTTGGGTTGAATAATATATATTATACGGGCTGACTTTATGTCGGCTCGTTGTTGTTTTAAGCGAGTATAGTATGACGCTGATTTGTAAAAGTTCGCATTTGCCTTCTCCTTGAGGAGAAGGTTGGCAATTCGCTCCAAGCGAATTGGTCGGATGAGGTGTAAAACTTTTTGATGTGATAGGAAAGCGCGGAATTTTGCGCTTGACTTTTTTATGTTATATAGTATAATTTGTATAACAAATCATACTTATGAGGTGAAGAAAATGGCAGCTCCTAAAGGTAAATACGCGTGGACGGCGACGGTAGGCGAAAAAGGACAGATAGTAATTCCGAAGCAGGCGCGCGATATATTTGATATTAAAGCGGGGGATACCCTCCTGCTTCTCGGCGACGAAAAACACGGTATCGCTATTCCGCCCAAGGGTACATTTTCGCATGTATTCGACGAAGTGTTTAATAAAAAGGACGGCGAATAATAATGAAAAAGATATTTTTCTATTCAATTCCCGCGCACGGACACACTAATCCGATGATGCCCGTAGCCGCCGAGCTCGTTAAACGGGGTAATACGGTTCGTTTTTATTCGTTCAACGAGTTTGCCGACAGGATTAAAGCCACGGGCGCGGAGTTTATCTCCTGCGATAAATATCTCGGCGAGCTTACTAAAAAGGAAGAAGAGAATTTAAAGGCTGTATCCACTACGGAAATGACCTTACAGGATATCCGCGTTACATTAAGTATGGATGAGTTTCTCGACAACGAGTTTAAATGCCATAAACCCGACGTCGTATATACCGACGCGGTATGCTTCTGGGGTAAGCTGAACGCGTGGAAGCATAATGTACCACTCGTTGTGTCTACAAGTACATTCGCGTTTAATCAACTTTCGTCAGGTTATATGAAACATAGCCCTAAGGAAATGGCGGATATGATTTTCGGATTGCCGAAAATTTCCAAGGAGCTTAAAAAGCTCGAGCCCTACGGCTACCACGTAAAAAGCGCCCTATCGCTTGTACAAAACGACAATAAAACCGATTCGGTTGTCTATGCCTCGAAAGGATTCCAGCCGTATTCCGAGAGCTATTCCGACCATTACTTATTCGCGGGACCGTCGGTATTCTCGAAGATAAAGCCCGCTAAGGAAAAAGAAAGACCTCTTTTGTATATTTCTCTCGGAACGGTTATAAACGACCGTCCCGACTTTTACGATAAATGCTTTAAGGCGTTTAAGGATATGGAGATCGACGTTATAATTTCCTGCGGCAACACGGTAAAAATCGAGTCGCTCGGAACTATACCCGATAATATAAAAGTTTATCCGCGGGTAGACCAGCTCGAAGTATTGTCGCGAGCCGACGCGTTTATTTCCCATTGTGGAATGAACAGCGTAAGCGAAAGCCTGTATATGGCGACTCCGCTTGTACTCTATCCCCAGACTGGCGAACAGCGCGCCGTAGCAAGACGAGTAAAGGAAATCGGCGCGGGAGTTGAGCTTAAAGATGATTCTGTCGAGGGTATTAAAAGAGCGGTGTCAGAGCTTCTGAATAATAAACCGTACAAGGACGCCGCTGTTAAATGCTGCGAGGAGTTCCGTTCCTGCCTTGGAAGCGCGGGAGCCGCTGAGTTTATAGAAAACGCTCCGCATAAATCGAACGGAAAAGATTTACTCGCCGACGTAAATAAGGCGAGCGGAAAATTCAGGATTGTTTATTGGATGATAATTGCTCTTATAATTGTCCTGTTCGGTATTTTTATCGGCTGGGGTTATGTATGGATAATCGGAGTAGCGGGCGGAACCTTGTCTTATCCTATAGGTAAAATCGCCCAAAACAAAATCTATAAATCAATGGTAAAAAAACTATAAAGAAAGAGGAGCCGGCTTAAATCCAGCTCCTCTTTCCTTACCCAAAAACTTTTTCTATTATTTTTCCGTCGTGAGTTACCCTGTATAGATTATCTTTTTCGTCGCAGTAGTAAACCCACTTATCCCCGAAAACAAAAACATCGGTAATACTTTTATTTTTTACTATAGTTTTTGCTTTACCTGTATTAATATCAAGCGCGGTCAAACTATCTGTAACTGTGTCGTAAAATGAGTTATCCGCACCGATAAATAAAAGATTGCCGAAATTTGCTAAAGAGGGATATTCCTCATCGCTTTCGTATATAGTCTTACAATTATCCGTCGCGTCGTAAATAATCGCGTTATTGCTGTAATCGACAACTATAACCTTTTCTCCGCATTTGAATAATTCTAAATTCATTAACTCTTTCTTAAAAAACTTTTTGTTTTTAATCTTTTTACTGAGAATATATTTCTTATTAATTAGGTCGTATTCCTTTATATGCTTGTCTTTGCTGATGTATATAAGCGTATCGCCGTCAATTTTATATAGTTGAGTATGAATAGTTTCGGGGTCGTCAATATCTCCGTCGGCTATAATATCGGAACCATTATCAAAAGCAACTTTAGTATTAGTTCCATCGTAGCTTACGTAAATTTTATCGGTAGACGGGAGATAGATTTTATCTTTGCTTACAACATAATTAAAGTAGCCGTTCTTTTCAGCTCCTTTAGGTTTAGAAAAATTTTCTATATTCCCTGTATCTAAGTTTAAGTGTGATATATCATCTATATAAAACATTCCCCAATTTATAAGTAAATTGTCCTTGAAAGCGTCCAGACCAGGAGCCGTCCAGCTTTTGATACTGAACCCGTCCCAATACTTAAGAGAGCTTCCGTTAGGCGTTATTTCAAATACCCCATGCCTTATGGGAGAATTGCCCGCGTAACTGTAATAAAGCTTGTCGTCCGTAATTTCGAGTATGTGCGATGAAACGCTTTTACGCGACAGGTTTTCGTCGGGAGTAAATCTGCCCTTAGGCCAGTATAGGTAATTGAAAATATTAATTAATAAAAATACTACCGCTAATACTCCCGCGGCAACGGAAATACCGATAACCGCGTATATTTTATTGCTTTTCATAATTGTCCTCTGTTTTATTATTAAACCTTCTCGCGAGAGTACCTGCGCCAATCCCGATAAAAGATACAAACGCTCCCATACTGTAAGTAGCGGGATTTAAGAAAGTAAATATAGCTATCGGAGCTGTTTCGTTCGGTAAATAACCACCGTAAAGTAAATAAGATAATTGTTCCGCTAATCCGAAAGTTATACCGAAAAACAGTATTAAAAACCACCGTTTTTTACCCCAAGCCTCATCTATCCCGATTAAAAGAGATATGATAAGAATTACGAAAGGAATAACGGCTGAAATAACGCTTGAGCGGGTTATATAGTACACGTTTACGTAAATTATAAGGCTAAGAATATATACTCCGATTTCTACCGCTTTATAGATTTTTCTCTTGTTTTTAATTAAAGCTACCGCCTTGTCTATGTAATCTACATAAGACGAGGTTTCGTCTTTTTCTTTTAAAAGCTCGTCTAAGCTTATGTCGTACAGACCGCTTAGCTTAATCAAGCTCGCTATATCGGGGTAAGTCTTACCGTTTTCCCAGCTTGACAGAGTTTGTCTGCTTACGCCTGTTTTATCGGCGGCTTGTTGTTGGGACAGGTTAGTTTTCAGTCTCGCTGTCTTTAACTTTTCGTGAAGCTCCATTTTTTAACCTCGTTTTTATTTTTACGAAAGTTCCTTTGATAATTATACCGAGTACGATTCCGATAAATGAAACAGCGAACATCGGCAGGTACATATACGCGAATCCAATAAATACATTGCCCTTCGTTAGCAATGAGTTCACGTTAAACGTACAAAAATCCATAAAACATCCCGCGTAAGCGAATACGGGCATTAAAAACCACCTGTATCTGCCCCAATTTTCGTCGATTCCGACGATTATAGAAAAGCTAAGAATAAAAATCGGAAATAAAATGTACTGCGTAAAAATAACATAGGAAATTCTATCGTCTGCTTCGGGAGGATTTACGTAGTAATTAACGAGTATAAATATCCAAATCGCGAAAAAGATAATAATTTCAAGTATTATCGAGAGTTTTAGCTTAAAACTTTTCTTCTGTGTGCTGTTATTTATATAGCGTATGTATTCGGTATTCTCTTTTAATAATTCGTCAAGGCTGAGCTCGTATAAATCGCTCATATTAACGACAGCCGAAAGCTCGGGATAAGTTTTGTTGTTCTCCCAGTTTGACACAGTCTGACGGCTTACGCCGAGAGCCTCGGCGGCTTCGCCTTGGGTGAAATTCGCTTTTTGACGGGCGGCTTTTAACCTGTTTCCTATATCCATATTTTACTCCGTAAATTGTTATATTTTTATGATACCGCCGCGGGTGAAATAAGTCAACAAATTTATCTTTTCCATCATTAAAATTTATGTCAAAATCCTTTTACATCCGCATAATAAAAGGCTTTTTTCTGCGTAAACTAAAGGCGGAAGGGTGATTTTTTGATTAAAAGAATTGGAAGATACTCGCTCGAGTTTGACGGCGTAAGTATTACGGGCTACGGCTCGGTCGGCGGTAAGAAAGAGAGCGAAGGGCCTCTCTCCGAGAATTTCGATAAACTGATTTACGATTCCTACGCGGGACGCAAAACCTACGAGCAAGCCGAAAATCTTTTCCAGCAGGAAGCCTTCGAGCTCGCCTTAAACCGCGGCGGCAAAAAGGCTGAGGATGTAGATATGATTTTCGCGGGAGATTTACTTAACCAGTGTATCGGCTCGAGCTACGGGCTGAAGGTATATAATATACCGTACCTCGGAATTTACGGCGCTTGCTCAACTATGGCGGAGGGGTTAATTCTCTCGGGAATATCGGTGTGCTCGGGCGCGAGCCGTTTGAGCGCGTGCGTAACCTCGTCGCATTTTTGTACAGCCGAAAGGCAGTACCGCTTTCCGCTCGATTACGGCGGTCAGCGCACCCCGACTTCCCAATGGACAGTTACGGGCAGCGGAAGCTGTATCGTCGAGCCTGACTCAAAGGGCTTGAAGCTCCGCCGAGCCTTAATCGGAAAAATCGTAGACTACGATATCGCCGACCTGAATAATATGGGCGCCGCTATGGCTCCCGCGGCGGCGGATTCCATAATCGATTTTTTGAACGATACGAATACTTCTCCCGAGGATTACGACTTAATCCTGACGGGCGACTTGGGAGTGGTCGGCTCAAAATGTCTGTACGAAATTCTCGGGCGTGAGGGTATAGATATTAAAAACCGTCACAACGACTGCGGTTTAATGATTTTCGACAGAAAAACTCAGGATGTCCACGCGGGCGGTTCAGGATGCGGATGCTGCGCGTCGGTACTCTGTTCGACAATTCTGCCCGCTATGGAAAACGGTAAGTATAATAATATCCTGTTCATAGCCACAGGCGCGCTTATGAGCACGACCTCGTCCCAGCAGGGCGGTTCAATCCCCGCCATAGCCCACCTCGTCAATATTACGAAATAATTTTATAAAAAGGTTATAAAACAAATTCACTGTCCGTTTTATAGGACAGTGAACGAGCTATAATATTAAATGTAAGGACAACGAAAACACTTAATTTTATAGCAAAGGAAGATCACTATGAAAAATTATTCGAATTACTCCAACACTCAAAACTACCGTTCGGGGAACGCTTCGGCGAGAGCTGTCCGCCGAAGCCGGAGAACTCCGACCGCTTCTCAGTACATCACGCTGACCGTGTTCGCGACGGTTGTACTCGCCGTAATCGCGGTAGTCGGCGCTGCGCTGACCGCTTTCGCTAAGGAGAGCAGCAAGTATTATATCCTAGAGCGCTCCTACAGCCATTGTGAGAGCGTCGATACGGCTGAGAATTCGTATTCTCAGCTTAATTACACAGATATCGAGTATAAATAAATCTTTTTCTCCGAGAGACCGTTCGGCTGAGCCGGGCGGTTTCTTTTTTTAAAACTAATTCTAGAAAACCTATTGACATAGTAGGTTATTTAGTGTATAATACAGAAAAATTCTAAGGAGAAAACGTATGAAGATTTACGCGGATAACGCGGCAACTACTAAAATCAGCGATACCGCTTTAAATACAATGCTCGACTGTATGAAAAATTTCTACGGCAACCCCTCGAGCCTATATACTATCGGTCAAAAGGCTAAGGAAAAGCTCGAAGAAGCGAGACTTTCAATTGCCGAAATCATTAACGCTCACCCGAGCGAAATCATCTTCACCTCGGGCGGCAGCGAAGCCGATAACCAGGCTCTGCTCTCGGCTGCTGAGATTGGAAAAGCTAAGGGGAAAACCCATATTATCTCGACCGCTATAGAACACCACGCGATTTTGCATACGCTTAAACGTCTCGAGAAAAACGGCTTTACCGTAACGCTTCTGCCCGTTAAAGAGAACGGAATTGTAGACGCGGACGAGCTAAAGTCAGCGATTAGAGAGGACACCTGTTTAGTCACGGTGATGGCGGTTAATAACGAAATCGGTACAATCCAGCCGATTAAAGAAATCGGAGAAATCTGTAAGGAAAATGGCGTACTGTTCCACACCGACGCAGTTCAGGCGGTAGGCCATATGCCGATAGACGTCAAGGCTATGAATATAGATATGCTCTCAGCCTCGGCTCATAAGTTCAACGGTCCCAAGGGCGTAGGCTTTATGTATGCCCGAAAGGGTATAAGGCTTACGAATTTAATCGAAGGCGGCGCTCAGGAAAAGGGCAAACGCGCGGGTACAGAAAATGTCGCGGGTATAGCAGCTATGGCTGCGGCGCTTAAAGAATCCGTCGAAAATATGCAGGCGGTTAAAGAACGCCTTACCCCTATACGCGACCATATTATAAAAGGTTTAAAAGAAATTCCGCACTGCGCCCTAAACGGCGACGAGCGCGAGCGAATGTGCAGCAGCATAAGCTTCTGTTTTGAGGGTATCGAGGGTGAATCGCTCCTGATACTTCTCGACCAAAAGGGAATCAGCGCGTCCTCGGGAAGCGCCTGTACATCGGGAGCCTTGGATCCGAGCCACGTACTTCTCGCGATAGGACGGGTTCACGATGTAGCCCACGGCTCCCTTAGAATAAGCCTCGGCGCAGACGCGACTATGGAAGAGGCCGACTATATTATTAAATCTGTCAAGGAAGTAGTCGAGTATCTTCGAGGATTTTCACCCGTATGGCGTGACTTAACCTCAGGCAAAAAAGAATTTATTTTGTAAATTAGGAGGACATTATGGCATTATACAGCGATAAAGTTATGGACCATTTTCTCAACCCGCGCAACGTCGGAATTATCGAGGACGCTGACGGAGTAGGAGAAGTAGGAAACGCTAAATGCGGAGATATTATGAAAATGTACCTCAAAATCGAGGACGATATTATAAAGGACGTGAAATTCGAGACTTTCGGCTGCGCGAGCGCCATAGCCTCGAGCTCTATGGCTACCGAAATGATAAAAGGTCAGCCGTTAGAACAAGCCGCTCAGCTCACCAATAAGGCGGTAGCTGAGGCGTTAGACGGACTTCCTGGATATAAAATGCACTGTTCGGTTTTAGCCCAGGAAGCTATTCACGAAGCAATTAAAAATTACGAAGAAAAAGGAGAAAACAAAAATGAGTGAATATAAATTTGAGACAAAACAGTTACATGTAGGCCAGGAACAGCCCGATCCCGCGACAGACGCGAGAGCGGTTCCTATTTATCAGACAACATCATATGTGTTCAGAAACAGTCAGCACGCCGCCGACCGTTTCGGCTTAGCCGACGCGGGCAATATTTACGGACGTCTTACTAATACTACCCAGGACGTGCTCGAAAAGAGAATCGCCGCTTTAGAGGGCGGTTCAGCGGCATTGGCTCTCGCTTCGGGAGCCGCGGCTATCACCTATACCATTGAGGCTCTCGCCGCTAACGGCGGTCATATCGTAGCCCAAAAAACTATCTACGGCGGAAGCTATAACCTTCTCGCCCATACCTTACCCCAGTACAACATCGAAACTACCTTTGTAGACGCTCATAATCTCGAGGAACTCGAGGCGGCTATCAAGGATAACACACGAGCGATTTACCTCGAAACTCTCGGTAATCCGAACAGCGACATTCCCGATATTGACGCTATCGCCGAAATCGCCCATAAACACGGACTTCCGCTCGTTATCGACAACACTTTCGGTACGCCTTATCTCATCAGACCTATCGAGCACGGCGCCGATATCGTGGTACATTCGGCGACTAAGTTTATCGGCGGTCACGGTACAACCCTTGGCGGAATTATTGTCGAGTCGGGCAAATTCAACTGGAAAGAAAGCGGAAAATATCCTAATATCGCCGAGCCTAACCCGAGCTACCACGGTGTGTCATTCTACGACGCTGTAGGCCCCGCGGCTTTCGTTACATATATCAGAGCGATTCTGCTCCGTGATACAGGCGCGACTATCTCTCCCTTTAACGCGTTTCTGTTACTTCAGGGAGTAGAAACCCTCTCGCTCAGGCTCGACAGACACGCCGAGAATACCAAGAAAGTTGTCGAGTTCTTAAACAAGCATCCCAAGGTTGAAGCCGTCAACCACCCGTCTTTAAGAAAACATCCCGACCACGCTCTGTATAAAAAATACTTCAAAAACGGCGGAGCGTCTATCTTTACCTTCGAGATTAAGGGCGGTAAGGAAGAAGCTTGGAAGTTTATCGACAACCTCGAGATTTTCTCGCTTCTCGCGAATGTCGCGGACGTTAAGAGCCTAGTAATCCACCCCGCTTCGACTACCCATTCCCAGCTCACCGAAGCCGAGCTTTTGAGCCAGGGTATTAAACAGAACACAATCCGCCTGTCTATCGGTACCGAGCATATCGACGATATTATCGCCGATTTGGAAAAAGGATTTTCCGCTATTTAATCAGCCTTTTCATTCCACACCTATAGACATAAACACTATGAGTAGCCCCGCTGTTTCGGCGGGGTTATCTCATTTTCTTGAAAAAATTTCTCTTTTATCTTATAATTTAATAAAATAACGAGGTGCGCTATGGATAGAAACAATCTTAAAAGAAAATCTATAAGTTTTTACGGCTTGGTTCAGGGCGTGGGATTCCGATATCACGCGAGCAACGCCGCGAGCTTGTACGGAGTTACTGGCTGGGTTCGTAACGAGTTCGACGGCTCTGTGACTATGGAAGCGCAGGGCTCGGAAATTCAGATTAACGACGTGATAAACGCTCTCGAAAACGCCCGGTATATCCAAATCGACAGCATACGTGTTAAAGAAATACCCGTTGTAGAAAATGAGCGCGGATTCAGAGTCCGTTATTAGTGAAAAAAGTTGGAATTATGCCGTTTTTGCTTGACTTTAAAAAAACTATATATTATAATTTAAAAGAGTTTTGAAATTAACAAAAGGAGAAAAGCTATGAAGAAAACAATTTCTATTTTACTGGCTGTATTAATGCTGGTTTCGGTTGTTTGTACGGTTAGTTTTAACGCCGAGGAAACGAAAAAAACTATATCGTTCGATACCGAAAACGCGCTATACGCTCACGCTGTGGCTGAAAGCGAGGACGCTGAGGCATGGAGCGAGTGGCAGTGCGAACACGACGAGTACTACAGCGATATAAATTCATCCCAAAAATATTTCTTCCTTCCGTCGTCCGCCGACGATAATAAGGTCGAAATCTACAATGCTTTTTCCGAGGATGTAGTAGTGAACGGAACTGATATTCCCGCCGGAAAAACCGCTGTCGTAAACTACGACGAGGGTAAAACCTATACCGTAAAAGCGAGCGGTAAAGATTATAAGCTCACTCTTATTAAGTCGAGCGCCGAAGCGGCGATTTATGTAAACAACAGTGACGCCGACGGAAAAGGCACCGAGCTTTTCGCTTATTTAAGCAGCGATAAGGACAATTCCGCTAAAGCCGCGGGCGCTATCGTTACTCCCGACGGAAAAATCGACAATACGCCTGTTAAGAAGATTAAGGGTAGAGGTAATACAACCTGGGGCAAGGCTAAAAAGCCCTTCAATATTACCTATGATAAAAAGGTGAGTATCGCGGGTATGGATTCGTCCAAGAAGTATTCGCTCCTCGCGAATTACCAGGATGACTCGCTTTCGAGAAACCGCTTTTTATACGACCTTTCCGACGCTGTCGGAATGCCCTACGCTTCGGATTCGAGATATGTTGATTTCTACGTTAACGGCTATTACTGGGGTTCGTACCAATTGACCGAAAAAATCGAGGTCGGTTCCGACTCGCTCATTGATGACTTCGGGGAAGAAGATTACCTCGACGCCGAAGGCAACGTAAAAGAGGACTTCCCGTTTTTATGCGAGGTTGATGCCGGTGCTGCTGAGGGAGAGGATTACTTTGTAAAACTTTCCGGCGGACAAAAAATTACCATCAAAGCTCCCGAGCTCTCCGAGGGAGATAAAGGCTACGATGAGGTTAAGAGCTATGTAAAAACTAAGTTCGACGCTTTCTATAACGCCGCGAGAAGTAAAACCGCCGACCTATCGACCTATGCCGATGTTGATTCGCTCGCTAATATTTATCTTATAAATGAACTCGGAAAGAACTGGGACGCGGGTGTATCCAGCCTGTTCTTTACTTATAAACAGGACGATAACGGCGCGTTTAAATTCTACGGATCGCCGGTATGGGACTACGATAATTCGCTCGGTAACGCTGTCGGCGTTGAGTACGAGCTTAAGAGTATCGGAGTTAACGATTACGAGGATTACACAGGCTGGTGGTGTAAATATAAGGGCAAGAGCGGAAGCAGTAAAACTTCCTCGAATATTATGAACCGTTTCGCTCAGAATACGCCGATTTTAAACCGCGCTAAAGCTCTCTGGGCTGAAAAGTATATCCCCGCTATCGAACACTTCACCTCCGCTAAGCCTGATGAAACTATAAATAAGGACTTCTATTCGGCTGACGCTTACTACAAGCTCGTTAAAAAGACCGCCGAAATGAACTATAAGAGCGGATGGTTCTTAAATACAGGCGGCTGGATTGCCGACCACAGCACGCTCACGAAGTCGTCGTTCGACAAGGAAACTAATACCTACTATGTAAATAAGTACCCGACTTCCTATCCTGAAACTTTCGAGGGTATGTACAACTATGCGCGCGATTGGATGGTAAGCCGCTCCGCTTGGCTTTCTAAGGAAATGTCCGATACCACTGTTATCGAGAAGATAAACGATAATACTGAGGATATTCCCAAAGTAACCGCTAAAATCTCCGCCAAGAAAGCCTCTCTTAAAGCGGGCAAGACTAAAACTCTTAAAGTAACGGGCGCTTCGGTTAAGAGCTGGAAAACTTCCAAGAAAACTGTCGCTAAAGTTACAAAGAAAGGAAAGATTACCGCGCTTAAGAAGGGCTCGGCTACTATAACCGCTACTCTTACCAACGGCAAAAAGCTTACATGTAAGGTAAAAGTAACCTCGAATCCCTCAATCAAAGTCGGCTCAAAGAAGTTCAAAAAATCTAAGGTTTATACGCTGACTAAGAAAAAGCCCTTAACCGTGAAGATTAGCGGAAAAGCTTCCTCGGTTAAGAATTCCTATAAATCCTCGAACAAAAAGGTTGCCAAGGTTGTTTCTAAAACCTCGGCTAAAAAGCTTAAGATTAAAGCTTATAAAATGGGAAAAGCTAAGATAACCGTTAAGGTTAACGGCGTTAGCTTTAAGATAAAAGTTAAAGTTAAATAAAAAATACGTAATTTACGCAGGCTCACCTCGAGCCTGCGTTTTTCATTACTAGATTAT
>JAHKZS010000202.1 GCA_020626545.1 bacterium | reverse complement strand
AGAACGCTGGAATTACGCCTTTTGGAGCCAAGATGAGACATCTGTAATAGATCCGCTTGAACCGAACAGAATAACTGACGCGCTTTTTGATTGGTATAATGAAAACGGAATCACCGATATCGGTTATGAGTCCGAAGAAGATGAGTATGATGAAAATGACGAATATGTTGGTAAGGGTCCCGTAGGTCATTATGAACTTGTAAATATCGCAGCAGAAGTTGCCAACCGATTACAATCTGAGGGATTTATCAAGAACAAATTTGGAAATAGTATTCCTATTATTGTTCACGGATTAGAATATGTTTGGTATGATATTGAGGCAACAAAAAAAGCAAATCCCAATAATGAAGCTAAAGATTTTTTACAAGCTGTAAAAATGGGAAATGTATAAACATCACACAGGGCACATTCTTTATTGAATGTGCCCTGTGGAGAATTTTTAACGAGGAGCGTTTATGATACTTTAGCTTTGAACAAGCCGTAAGGTTCGAGAACAAAGTCCTCGCATTTATGATATACTCTTGTCCTCCGCCAAATAAGGAACTAGCTCTTTTAAGTTGGTTCCTTATTTTTTTGATTGAGACAAGAGATTCGAAGCCAGTGTTCATAGATATATAAATGTAACGAAAAAAAATATTTTAAAAACCTCCGCCTTTTTACAGACGGAGGTTAATTCTTTATCGGAATATTAATTTATTGAAATTTTAAATTGATTTAAGCGCGTTTTCGATATCGGCGATAATATCCTCTACGTCCTCGATACCTACGCTCAGACGCATCATATCGGGAGCAACACCGCCCGCTAAAAGCTCCTCGTCGCTCATCTGGCGGTGGGTTGAGCTTGCGGGATGAAGAATAGAAGTTCTCGCGTCGGCAACGTGAGTAACGATTGCGCAGAGTTTAAGGTTCTTCATAAACTCCTCGGCAGCTTTTCTGCCGCCTTTAACTCCGAACGAAAGAACTCCGCACGAGCCGTTGGGGAGGTATTTCTGACCGCGCTCGTAGTATTTATCGCCTTTAAGTCCGCAGTACTGAACCCAGGCTACCTTTTCGTGAGCGTTTAAGTACTCGGCAACAGCCTGAGCGTTAGCGCAGTGCTTAGGCATACGAACGTGGAGAGTTTCCATACCGACGTTGAGCAGGAAAGCGTTAAACGCGGAGGGAGAGCTTCCGAAGTCACGCATAAGCTGGGCTACGCATTTAGTAATATACGCTCCGCCTATACCGAACTGCTCGCAGTAAACGATTCCGTGATAGCTTTCGTCGGGAGTAGTGAGTCCCGGGAATTTATCAGCGTAATCCATCCAGTTAAAGTTACCGCTGTCGACAATCGCTCCGCCTACGGAGGTAGCGTGGCCGTCGAGGTACTTTGTAGTAGAATGGGTTACGATATCGGCTCCCCATTCAAACGGACGACAGTTTACCGGAGTAGCGAAAGTATTATCTATAATAAGGGGAACTCCGTTTTCGTGAGCTACTTTAGCGAACATCTCAATATCTAAAACCGCTAAAGCGGGGTTAGCGATAGTCTCGCCGAACAGCGCCTTTGTATTAGGTTTAAACGCCGCTCTTAACTCTTCCTCGCTGCAATCGGGATCGACAAAGGTAAAATCGATTCCCATTTTTTTCATAGTAACTGAGAACAGGTTAAATGTTCCTCCGTAAATCGCCGCGCTGGAAACGATATGATCGCCCGCGGAAGCTATATTGAACACAGCGAAGAAGTTGGCCGCCTGGCCCGAAGAAAGTAACATTCCCGCGGAACCGCCCTCAAGGTCGCACAACTTTTTAGCTACGCAGTCGGCGGTAGGGTTAGCAAGGCGTGTATAGAAGTAACCGCTTTTCTGCAAATCGAAAAGCTCGCCCATAGCCTCGCTCGTATCGTATTTAAAAGTCGTACTCTGGATAATCGGCAGAACTCTCGGCTCGCCTGTTTTGGGAGTATAGCCTGCCTGTACGCACTTTGTACCGTCTTTAAAATTGCTCATAATGATTACCTTAGCCTTTCTAAAGTTTTTCAACTTCTAAATTATACCACAAATAAAGGATATATACAATCACTATTTTTTATTCCAATAAGGAAATAAGCAGGAGAGTTCCCTCCCCTGCTTATAGTTTTATTTTACCTTAACTTTTATCTTAAAGCTTACGCCGTTAACCTTAACGGTAATATTGGCGCTGCCCTTTTTAATACCTTTAATCTTCACGGTTTTAGCCGACTTAGCCGAAGTCACCTTAGCGACTTTCTTATTCGATGTCTTATAGACATTATTCATCGAAGCGGCTTTGCCCGTAATTTTAACCTTTAAGTTACCGCTCTTTTTCACCGAATAGGTTGTTTTTGAGCTGTACTTTTTACCGCCGACTTTAATCGTCGGACTTGTAGTTACCTTAACATTACAGGTAAGCTTACTGCCGTCTGAGAGCGTCGCTGTAATACCAGCCGAGCCTTTCTTTAAAGCGGTAACCTTACCGTTTTTAACAACAGCTACCGACTTCTTTGAAGAACTCCAGCTGACAACTTTGCCGTTAGTTACCTTAAGAGATTTAGACGCTCCCGATTTAAGCGACGCTGAGGTTGCGGAAAGCTTAGGAGTTTTAGGCGGAGCGGAGTAACGAGAAGTATTATCGAGCTCGATCATATAAGTTTTAACTCCGCCGTAAGCGTCAAAATCAGGATTACTAATAGAATTTGTATCGAGCGAGTAGGAATCGTAATAGTCATCGTCATCGTCATCATAATCGGAGTCCATATCAACTACGGTGAATCCGATAAACGCGCCGGGTACGGTAGTACCGATAAGTCTGGTATCGGTGGTATTGAATCTCGCGCAATACGGGCTTTCGATAATCTTATCGTTAGCAACGTCGTAGGTAAACGTATCGCCGTAACCCGAAACATAAGCGCCGTTACAAAAAACGCCGTTCTTATCAACACCGACGTTACCGATATACTGTTTTACAGTCTTGTCGTCAGAATAAGTGTAGGTATCACAATCGGAACTCTCAAGCTTAACTGAGGAAGTTTTCCAGCTCTTGCCGTCGAAGATAATCGCCGGCGGCATTTCGGTACTTTCTACGCTTCCGTAGAAGCCTACAAGCTTACCTCCGAACTCAATAAACTGAGTATAAGCTCTGCCCTCGGGCATAGGCGTATCGGTTTTAGCGAACTCCTTTTTAGAGGCGTTAAGCTTATAAACGCTATCCACCAATTCAAGATCGTTTATCTCATAACCGCCGATAAGGTAAAGGCTGTTATTATAAACGGCGAGACTCGAACCTAAAAGGCACTCATCGGGTAAGTCGCAAACCTTAACGGTCTTTTCGGTTTTCGGATCAAAGCACGCGAGGATTGAATCGTAACCGAGAGTATACATCTTAGAGGACGATACTATATTATTGCTTATAGTTAAGTAAATCTTATTATCAAAATATACGGCGGAATTCACAAGATATAATTCGCTTTCGAAAAGCTTATTCAAGCCAAGATCATATCTCTCACCCTCGTAAGTGTAGGACTTTTTAGCGGATGTGGTATTCAATTCTCCTACCGTGCCATAATATGTATCTATAAAGTAAGATTTATAACCCGCCGGTACAAACAGCGCTGTGCTGGTATCCTCGGGCTTACCGAGAACCTTTTCAGTCTCGGGAAAAGCCTTTTTCTTAGAAAGTAAAACGTCGATACTATCGCTTCCCGCGGAATTTTCGAGCTTAATCTTTACATTATAAGTGCTGTATTTATTATCGGGGATCTCTACGGACACGTCGTCCTGGCTCAGAATATTAACCTCTTTATCGTTAACATAGGCTTTTTCAACATTCTTAAATGAGCCCTCGATTTTAACGTTACCGTCGTCGTTATACGAAGCCTTGCTAATCATCGGCGGGATATTCTCGAGGCTGTCGAGAGTAAGGAAGTTATTATGCTTAACCTTTCCCTCGTACTCGGGATGAGCCTCGCCTGAGTTCGATACCATATTAACAAGCTCTAAGGTAGAAACCTCGGGATAAGCGTTTCTCGCTAAAGCTACGGAAGCTGTTACAAATGAAGTCGCCATAGAAGTTCCCGAATAGAAATCATATTTTCCGAAATCGTCCTCGTCAGCCGACTGATTGCTTACCGCCAAGTCGTCGATATACACCGCGCCGTCGGTGTGGAATACGAAAACAAGCTTTCTGTCCTTATCTTTATCGTATATATCTTTTTTAACATCCACATCGGAATAGATATGAGTCCAATCGTTGTCGCCGTAAGCCAGAATATCAAAATAAGACTCGCTGTCCTCTATAGCTTCGTCGATGTCGCTGTCGGCGGGAATATCCATACAATAGCCCTCAGCGTTTCCGTCAGCTTTCATCATAAGGCTTACGCTGTAGTTTTTATCCGCGTCATCCAAGGTAAACGGCACTTCAAAAGCGCAGGTAACGGTTTTGGAAGCCTTTTTACCCTCGGGGGTGATTTTAGCACTTTTGCCCGAATTTCCGAAGTAAGAATCGGAGGATTCGACCTTTAAGTTTTCCCAGGGCGAAATCTCTTTCAATCCGGTAAGATTCTTAGGATATCCGAAATCAGTACTCTTTATATCGCCGTCATAATTCTGATAATGAGAACAAAGCTTTTCAATCTCCGAGGAATCATAAATTGACGGGTTAAAGCAATTATAGGATACAGTCGAGAGTATATTTGTACCGGGGGCGGCTACGTCTACATAATGGTCGCCGACGTTAGCGTAGCTCGGGATATCACCGTTTTCGTTAGCGCCGGTAACTGTAATAGCGTAAGGGCTTTTACTGCACGCGGGAACTACAACCTCGCCGTAAAAATAATTATCGGATTCGGGGTCGTCTAAATCGTTGAGGTTCAATTCCTCATTACCCGAGGCGATACAGGTAATAACGCCCTTTTCACCAAGCGCGTTTATAACCTCGTCGTAAGCGGCGCGCTCGGTTTCGTCGCCCTCGCCGCCGAAGGAACAGTTAATCGCGGTAACCTTAGTTCCGAGCTCAATAGCCCGCTGGACATACTCAAAGCCGGCGAGGATACCGGCGTCGGTTCCTCCGCCCATAGAGTTCAGGATTTTAACCGCCATAATCTTTACGTTGGATTTATTAACTCCGCTGATTCCTGTTTGGTTTCCCGATTTAGCGGCGATAACGCCCGCGACGTGAGAGCCGTGGCCGTGGTCGTCGTTCGGCTTAAAGTCGCTGTATGTACCCGTAAGGTCGATACCGCAAGAGCCGAGCAGCTTATTTCCGTACGGATTCTTCCAAAGAACGTCCTTAAACTCATCGTTCTTAATATCAATACCCGTATCAAGTACAGCTACGACGTTTTCGTCCTGAGCCTTACCGGCTTTATCCCAAAGCTCGTCCGCCTTAATATCAACGCCCGCTTTACCGTTATTCTGACCGGTATTCTCGAGCGGCCACTGGAATTTACTGTAGGTATCCTCGGTAATAGCGGAAGCCTTTTTCTTATAGTTAGGGAACGCGTACTTTATCTTACTGTTCTTTTTAAGTCCCGAGATAATCTCTTTCGTTGTAAGAGTAGCCGATTTAAGCACAGCTACACAGAGATTACCGCTTTTCTTTCTAAACGAATAGGACTCCTTAAGCTTTACGCCGTTTCCGTAAAGAACGGACGCTTTCGAAGCTTTTGTGTAATTAGAATCGGCGTTGTCCCTGAGTACGACAATCGCCTCTCCCTCAACGTAATTAATTTTTTTATTATCCTTCTTCCCGGTACTTAACGCCGACGCGGGAACACAAGCCGACGAAAGTATCATAATAGAAGATAATAAAACCGCTAGTGATTTTTTCATATTCTTTCTCCTAAATAAATGTTTATAGCTCATTCTACCATTTTATAGATGAGTTTTCAATATTTTTCACGGATAAATTCTTTTCCGTTAGCGATAGTCAAGGTAAAAATACCTTTACACTCACTTATAACCTATATTTCTTAATTTTGTGACAATTTTTTTGTGACAATTTTAAAGGTTATTAAATAACCGCCTATTAATATAGACGAAAGAAACTTGGATTTTTATACCTGTTTTTGAAAATTTTTTAAAAAATTATCTCTTTCACTATAGTAGCGTCGAAAAATCCGGAAAAAGTTTCAATTTTTTCTAAAAAAATTATAACATATTTCAGTTTCTACTTTCTGCACAAAGTTTTAGCGCGTTATTTGTGCAATTTTTCCCTAATGAACAGTTATGAACAGTTATGAACAGT
>JAHKZS010000201.1 GCA_020626545.1 bacterium | reverse complement strand
CTATCACTTTTTATTATATTTAAAATTATAATTATTAGTACAGCAATTATCAATACACCTATAGTCGATGAAACAATTATTAATAGCTTTTTATTCAACGTCCTTGTTCCTTTCATATTATGCCCCCTCGAAATACTATAAAGTTTCTTACTTTACCGTTATTTTACATTTTAATTTAATATTTCCGTTCGTCTTAACCGTTATAGTAACTTTACCCTTTTTCTTAGCGGTGATTTTTCCCTTAGAATTTACGGACGCTATTCTTTTATTAGAGGATTTAAACGTCGTTCTTCCCGCTTTTCCGATAACTTTAAGCGTAAATTTAGAACCCGGTTTTAAAGTCTTTTTGGTCTTATTGAGCTTCGGATTTTTAACGGTAAGCTTTATATTATATATATAATTCTTACCCTCGATTTTTATAACAGCTTTTCCCTTTTTCTTAGCCGAAATAACTCCCTGAGATGTAACAGTAGCGACAGATTTATTACTGCTGGTACATTTTATGTTTGAGCCTAAACCCGAAACTTTTCCCTTAAATAAAACGTACATAGACTGCTTCTGGGAGTACACGGGTTTAGTTTCCTTTTTAGGCGCGTTAGTCGTCGGCTCGGTAACGGGTTCGGGTTCTGATAGAGCTGAAAAATGGATGCCGTAATACTGCGCGTAAACTTCGGCGGTACTGTTTTTATAGCCCTTGATCGTAATATTAATACAGCCCGCGAAAGCGTTTTTCCCTATTTTCGTTACCGATTCGGGAATAGTTATCTCATCGATCGAAGAACATCCGCTAAACGCGGCAAGTCCGATAGATTTAACCGAATCGGGAAGTATAACACTCTTTAAATTCGGACAGTTATAAAACGCCGAATCTCCGATAGAAGTAACTCCCTCGGGAATAATTATTGATTTTAAATTCTGGCGGTCGCTGAATGTATTCGCTCCGATAGACACAACTTTTTTTCCGTCAATAGTATTTGGAATAACTATATTTTCAGAATCATCGGCGAATTTATAAATCTCAATTCCGCCCTCAACTTCATTATACTTCGTTTGACCGGGAGTATCTTCCGTCTCAAAATTCTGGTTCATAACGTTTTTATCGACATAGTATACAACGTCCTCGACGTTAGGGCTTTCTTTTATGCTGATAAATAGTTTGCTTTCCATATTCAAGGCAATACCGTATATATTATTTTTCAGAGTCGCGGGCTTTTTATACAGCACATCAAAATACGATGAGTTATCGGGTTTATGCCTATAAACACCCTCATTGTCGTTATAGTATAAATAATTTCCGTCGTAAGTTAAGAAACAATATGCTCTCTCCCAGAAAGCGCTGCTGTTTTCCTCAACATTCCAGCGGGTATATATTTTTTCTACAGCCCGCTCATTTCCGGTTTGAATATTACGTTGAATTAACGCTCCGTAAACACTGCTTCCGTAGTTCTGGTTCATATAGTAATCGTAACCGTCTATAGGGAAAATAAAAGTATTTACATTTCTCCACCATACTTTATCAAAGCTCGTATCATCCGCTTTAATTGAGCCTATCCAGTCGTGGTGAACGCCGTCTTTCTTAAGCTCGGCGTCGCTTACTATACAGTAGAAATGCAGGGCGTTTCCTAAATTATCATAACTCGGATCATCGTAGGTTATATCTACGTGGTAATATTTTTTACCGAGCTTTACCATAGACCACGCGTGTTCCATTTTTAAACTCTGAACATAATGCGCCTCAATACCGAGTTTGCCCAAAAGATAGTTGTACGCCGAAGTATAACCCTCGCACACAGCGTTATTGTTGATAAGCGCGCCGTAAGCGGTACGGATACTCGGGTCGGTATTATAAACATCCATATCGTAATGAACATATTGGGCAATCATATCGTGCAGATAGCGGCACTTATACATATCAGTCCAGCTTCTGTCAACTCCCGAAAGCATATAGTTCGCGGCTTTTTCGAGCTGTTCGGTTTTTCCGGGAATATCTTTTATATCGTATATATACTCGGGACGCAGTGAAACAAGAATACCAGTATCGCTCTCCGAGGTGGATTCAAACTGGCTGGCGCTCACGTAGAAAATATCGGGGTTTTCACAAATTACGCTGAAAAATATCGCGCCTATATCGTTTACGGAAACATTATATCCCCGAACGTCTATATCGGTGTTATACTTCCTGAGTTCTTCGGCAATATGCTTAGTCAAATCGGGGTACATATCCAATATTTCCGACGGACTGTACTTATTAAAAAGGCTTGAATTATTGTAGCTATAATTTTCAGCTCCGACAGAAAAAACAGCGGTGAATAAAATAATTACGCTAAGCGCTAAAGATAAAATCTTTTTCATTTTAAACACCTCTTTCTGAACAAATTGCCTAATACAATTATATATTTTCGATAAATATTTGTCAATGTTTTTATTTTTCTCGACTTGATTTAGGAATTGGAACGATTACCTTTGCATATAAATTAGTAAATCCTTATTTTGGAGGCCTGTATGTGAAAGGTATAGTGGAAGAAAGAGCCGCGATGCTCGGAGAATATATAATAGAACAAGGGGCTACCGTACGCTCGGCGGCAAAAAAATTCGGAATCAGCAAAAGTACCGTACACAAAGACGTGAGCCAGCGTTTAAAGAACGTTAATCCCGCTCTTTACAAAGAGGTCAGAGAAATACTGGAAACAAATAAACGCCAGCGGCATATACGCGGCGGAATCGCGACAAAACATAAATACGAAATGCTGAAAAAAATTAAGACAGGTAAATGAAAACGGTCGGGAAACTCCCGACCGTTCTTCGTTGATTGCAAAGTTTTAATGATATTAAGCTTTTCCTACAGAACCGAAAAGTTCCATCTTCTCTTTTACTGTATCTTTAATAGCCTGAGCGCCGGGAGCGAGAAGTTTTCTCGGATCGAATCCCTTACCCTCAAGGTCTTTACCCGCTTCGATATACTCTCTTGTAGCGGCAGCGAAAGCGAGCTGGCACTCTGTATTAACGTTGATCTTGGAAACGCCGAGTGTAATAGCTTTCTTAATCATATCAGCGGGGATACCTGTACCGCCGTGAAGAACTAACGGCATATCGCCTGTAAGCTGCTGGATAGCGTCGAGAGTTTCGAAAGAAAGTCCCTTCCAGTTCTCAGGATATTTACCGTGGATATTACCGATACCAGCGGCGAGCATTGTAACTCCGAGATCGGCAACCATCTTACACTCCTTAGGATCAGCACATTCACCGGCGCCGATAACTCCGTCTTCCTCACCGCCGATTGAACCAACTTCAGCCTCAATAGAAAGGCCGAGCTCGTTACAGGTAGCAACTAACTCCTTAGTCTTAGCTACGTTCTCGTCGATAGGATAGTGAGAACCGTCGAACATAATTGAGCTGAAGCCTGCTTCAATACAAGCCTTAGCGCCTTCGTATGAACCGTGGTCGAGATGTAAAGCTACGGGAACTGTGATGTTGAGCTCCTCAAGCATAGCGGTAACCATACCTACAACGGTCTTGTAACCGCACATATACTTACCCGCGCCTTCGGATACACCTAAAATTACAGGTGAACGAAGCTCCTCAGCTGTGAGAAGAATGGATTTTGTCCATTCGAGGTTGTTGATGTTAAACTGGCCTACCGCGTAATGGCCTGCTTTTGCTTTTGTAAGCATTTCTTTTGCGTTAACTAACGGCATAATAAAAACCTCCGAAGATTAAATTTCATACAGCGCGCGTCCGTGCCGTACGTTTAATAAGATTATACAACATTTCTTCTTGAATATAAAGCCTTTAAGGAAAATTTTATCATTAATTTTTCTTTTATTTAGTTGCTTTAAGTTTAATATTGTATTTTTCTTAAAAATCAGATATAATAATAAGGTATATTTTATTTTGTATTTTGATTTCCGCGCCAATTTCGGCGGAGGATTCGTTAAGTCTTATACGCCTTATCTGCCCACGGTAAGCGCGTGAGAATTTTACCGTGGGCGGAAAGGTTATGACTTTATAATGAATGACGTTAACAATAACCATAATAGTATTCCCGGCGTACCTCCTACACCTCCGCAAATGCCGAGTCAAAATCCACAAACACCACCTGCTCCGCAGCCTACTCCTCGGCCTGCACAGCCTGCTCCGCAACCGGCTCCTCAACCCGCTCAACCTACTCCGCGGCCGGCTCCGCAGCCGATACCTCAACAACCTGTTCAGCCGAATCCCGGGCAACCCACTCCTGTAGATAATAACGGGCAGCCGTATTATAATCAATATCCCGCTCAGAATCCGCAGGCTCCGTACCCTAACTACAACAACCCGAATTACGCGTATATGCCTAAATCCGCTCCAAAACAACGTATGAGCGGACCGGTAAAGGCTTTTGTGGCGATTACAATTTCGCTTCTCGCGGCAGGTCTCATCGCTTTTATCGCGTACATAGCTGTTTTTTCGACTAACCAAACTTCGTTTACTCCCGATGATAACGATTTTACTTTACCGTCTCAGGAACATTCTTATACTCAGCCCGATACCGCTCCAAATACCGATAAAGAGTATAAACAATCTGACGCTCAAAAAGAAACAGATCCCCATTACAGCGGAGTTAAACTTAATAATACTCCCTCCAAAAAATCGGAGAGCAGCGCTCAATACGCGTTTAAGACTGCCGAAAAATCGGTAGTAGGTATAATATGCTACACCGACGAACAAGAAGGTACAGCTACAAGCCTGTCCGCTATGGGCACAGGAATCATAGTAACCTCAGACGGATATATCGTTACAAACGCTCATATTGTAAACAACAGCCGTACGGCTTATTTATTCAAGGTAATAACTTCGAATAAAAAAACATACAACGCTGGAGTTGTCGGATACGACAGCCGTTATGATTTAGCTGTTCTAAAAATCAAAGCGCAAAACTTACCGGCGGCGAATTTTGGAAACAGCGATAATCTTGAAATCGCGCAGGATGTAATCGCAATCGGAAACCCGAGAAGCATTAACTACCAGAACTCCGTAACCAAGGGAATTATCTCCGCGTTAAACCGACAGGCGTCTATTACAAACAACGCGAGATTTATTCAGACCGATACGCCGATCAATCCCGGTAACAGCGGCGGCCCGCTATGTAATATGTACGGTCAGGTAGTAGGAATAACAACCTCGAAAATCGCTCTCGAGGAATACGAGGGTATGGGCTTCGCTATTCCGAGTAAAACCGTTAAAACCGTAACGGACAGCATTATAAAGTACAGTTACGTTAAAAACCGCGTTAAAATCGGCATCGTCGGAGAAATCACGACCAAAGATAACGACGGAGCTAACGGAATTAAAATTACCGAAATCAACAAGGGCGGTCCGATGGAAAATACAGGAGCTCAGACGGGCGATATTATGACCAAGGTCGACGGTAAAAATATCTTTACTTTCGCGGATGTATACGACGTCCTCGAGAAACATAAGACAGGCGACAAGGTTAAAGTGACGCTATACCGTCCCGATACTGAGAAGAGTTATGATATAACAGTAAAGCTCCAGGAAGATAAACAATAAGTATAAATTAATAAATCATGATAATAATAAACCCGAGGTGATTCGATGTTTTTCGGAATCATAATCGGGTTTATTTTTTCGGTATTTTTCATGTGTATTCTAAGCGTTAATTAGCGAAGCATGTCAATTTTTTAACAAAATATAGTGATGAAGAACTGCCCTACCACCATATATTGTGCATAATAACTAAAAACAACACTACTATAACCAAAAAGTCTACTAACAAGCGAATTGAAAAAGACCTCTTTAATATGGTAAAATTAAATGTAATTTAATAAAGGGGTAATACAAATGAACTTTCTCAACAACAAGTGGATGAGAGCCGCGGTCCCCGCGCTTTTAATTCACTGTTCTGTAGGCACGGTTTACTGTTGGTCTACCTTTAAAGAAGCTGTCGCCGAAAAAATCGGTATGGACGCGTTCTCGGTAGGCTGGGCATTTTCGCTCGCGATATTCTTTCTCGGAATGTCGGCGGCGTTCGTAGGAAAGTTGGTAGAACGCGATATACATAAGTCCTCGCTTATCTCCTGTATCTGCTTCTCGCTCGGTATGATCGGAACAGGCTTCTTTATCCAGTTTACTTCGGGCATTACGGCGATTATAGGAATTTACCTTTGCTACGGATGTATAATGGGTATCGGACTCGGTATAGGCTACTTAACTCCCGTAAAAACGCTTATGCTCTGGTTTTCGGACAGAAAAGGTTTAGCGACAGGTATCTCGATTATGGGATTTGGTCTCGCTAAGGCGATTGCCACTCCCGTTATGATGGCTATCAAGGACAGCCTCGGTATCGCGAATATGTTCTATATTCTCGGAGCGGCTTACTTCGTGATTATGTTTATGGGGCATCTTCTTCTCAAGAAGCCTGACGGATGGGTTGAACCCGACGCTGCGGGCTCTGACTTTAAGCCGCTTTCGATGTTCAAGGACAAAACCTTTGTCGGAATCTGGATTATGTTCTTTATCAACATCCACTGCGGTTTAGCTCTTATCACCTACGAAACTCAGATTCTTAAAACAGTATTCGCGGCTTCGCTGGCGCTTACCGCTATAATCGGTATTGTTCCCTCCGTTACGGCGGCGTTCAACGCTTTAGGAAGAATCGGTTATTCGTCTATCTCCGATAAGATGAAAGAGAGAAATACCGTTTATAAGATTATCTTTATAAGCTGTATCGCGATTTCGGCTCTCGCTTTCTTCACAGGCGCTATCTCGCCCGGAAGCGGCACAAACGCTATAATTATCGGCGTAATTGTAATAGCGCTTCTGCTTATCGTTAACCTCGGTTACGGCGGAGGATTCTCGACCTTACCCGCACTCTTATCCGAACGCTTCGGTATGGACAGAATCAGTAAAATCCACGGACTGGCTCTTTCGGCTTGGGCTATCGCGGGACTTACGGGCAACAATATGAGCGAGCTTATTTTAAAGAATACAAACAACAACTACAATATCGTTTTAATCGCGATTGCGGTTCTTTACGCGGTAGCGTTGGTTGTATGTATTACAATGGTAGGTAAAAAGGCTAAGAATAAATAAGTCTTATGAAAAAATAGGATACTCGGAACGGCGGTAAAGCATTAGCTTTACCGCTATTTATTTGTTAATATTGTATAAATCGGCAGCGAAAAATTTGTTAACATAGCTACTTTAAATTATGGTAGTATATAGGTAATAGTATAATCTAAAATAAGGAGGTTATTATGAAAGCTTTAAGAAATACAACAAGCGTTGTTTTGGCTGTACTTATGCTTTTAAGCGTATTCGCCGCGGTTCAGGTTTCAGCGGACACAATCGAAACAATTTCATCAATCAGGATTACAGGAGTATTTGAACCCTCCGCAGGTCAAACCCCTGACACAAACGCCAGAAATAATACAAGCGGCTGCGAAATTTCCCATATATCGTGGTACGATTGCGCGAATAATAAGTGGATGCAAAGCGACGACACCTTTATAGCCGGTAACGAGTACGAAGTGAACATCAACGTTCAGGCGAGCTCGGGCTACAACTTCATTGATTACACGAAAATTGCCGCTACAATCAACGGAAAAGCTGTTTCTGTCGGGAAAGTTACTATGGAATCCCCTGAGGAGTTTGTAAACTTATCGCTGAAGTTTACCGCCAAAGCTAAGAACACAGCCCTCACCTCCGTTAACGTTTCGGGTATATCCGCGCCTATAGCAGGTCAGTTACCTGTATATACCTACGACGAAAATCCTTATTACAGCGTAACCGCTTTTGAGTGGCGTTTACCTAACGACTATATTCAATCTAAGAACTCGGCGTTTAACGCTAACACAACTTATACCGCGAGGCTTTACCTTGAACCTAAGGACGGATATGAATTCAGCGACAGTATCAATGCAACCTTAAACGGAGAAGAAGCTAAAGTTTACGCAGTTTCAGGTTCCAACAAATATGAAAGAATTTGTGTAAACTACAGCTTCACCACAAGCGATATTCCCGAAACCGTGCCGTTTCAATTTATCACAAATGTTGATTTTACAGATGTATCGGCGCCTGTCGCTGGCGAGGAAGCTGTATTCACCTTTAAATCGAGCGACGGCTTCACGGTAAGGAATAATAAGGTTGACTGGTATTGTTATGCCGATAGCTATACTCTTAAAGCCGGAGATAAATTCGAAGCAGGAAAAACATACAGCGCTTACTTTATGATAACAGTCAAAGAAGGTTATAAGTTTTCTGTTGATGCCGGCAGTACGTCTGATGTTACAGCCACGGTAAACGGTAACTATGCCGAAACCCAAACTCTCGGTGATTATAATCCCGAGGAGACTATTCGAATCCGCTATGATTTTCCGACGCTTCCCGAAAAAAGCGAAGGAGGCAAAATCAGCAATATTGCTGTCACCGGAGTCAACGCTCCAGAAATCGGAAAAACCGCTAACACCAAAGCTTCCGCCTCCGAGGGCTTCGATATCGAAAGCGTATCATGGTATGATAAGACCGACGGATACTTTATGATGCTCGGTTCTGATAAATTCGCCGCGGATAAGACTTATTCCGCAAGGATTAAGGTTACGGCAAAAGACGGCTATGCCTTCGATAATCCTACAGCTTCAATCAACGGCAAGCCCTCTAACATATCTACGGTAACAGGATTTAGTGAAACTGCTTGTCTGCTCATAAGCTGTGATTTCAGCACAACCTCTGAGCCTGTAGAAACGACCACCGCACCCGAAGAAACAACTAAAGCCCCCGAGGAACCCACAACAGCTCCCGAAGAAACTACCGCTCCTCAGGAAACTACCGAACCCGCCGAGCATACTCACAACTGGGGCGAATGGATAGTTAAAAAAGCCGCCACTATGGATGAGGACGGCGAAATGATCCGCGAATGTTTCGACGACCCGTCGCATATCGAAACAAAAGTTATAGATAAGGTAGACACCGTTTCAATCGAAAAATGGAAAGTTGCTTATACCGGAAAGGCTGTTAAGCCTGCTGTTACGGTACAGGATTCCGCGGGAAAAGACCTGCAAATCGAAAAGGACTACATTATCAATTATCCGAACGCGGTAAACGCGGGCGAGTATGTTGTTGACGTTGAGTTCATAGGCAAGTACGAGGGTCTGGGTTCAACTACATTCAATATCGTACCCGCCAAAAACCCCGTAAAGTTCACCGCTAAAACAAAGACCGTTAAGATTAAAGCTCTCAAGAAAAAAGCCGTTACAACTAAACCCTTAACCATTAAAAACGCTAAGGGTACAATAACGGTTGCCAAGGTGAAAAATGGCACAAGCTCTAAAATCTATAAAAAGATTACCGTAACTAAGAAAAACGGAGCAATTAAGCTTAAAAAGGGCAATTATAAAAAAGGCACCTATAAGATTAAGCTAAAAATAACCGTAAAAGGCGGTAAAAACTACGAGGATAAAACCGTCACAAAAACCGTCAAGATTAAAATTAAGTAAATTAAGGAGCGCATTAACGCTTCTGTAATAAAGAAAGAAAGGAAAATTATTATGAAACTAAAAAAATTATTGAGCGTAGTTCTTTGTATGCTTTTAGTTGCTTCAACTATGGTTCTTTCCGTAGAGGCTAAGGCTAAAAAGTTCGTAAAATCTATAAGCGTTACAAAGAAAACTACTATCACAATCCCCGCTTCCAAAAAGACCGTTACAAAATCTTTCAAGGTAACAGTTAAGGTAAGCGGAAAGGCTTCGAAAAAATTTACAGCTAAATCAGACAAAAAAGCTGTAGCGGCTGTAAAGGTCAGCGGAAGCTCGATTAAGGTTACCGCTAAAAAGGCGGGTAAAGCTGTTATTACCGTTACCGCTAAGGCTAAGAACAAAAAGAACAAGAGCGTAAAGGCTAAGTTAACCGTTACAGTTAAGAAAGCTTCCGCTCCCAAGCCGTCAACTCCGACACAGCCGTCTGAAGTTGATCCTGTTAACCCTGTTGATCCGACAAACCCTGTTGTAGATCCTACTCCCGTAACTCCTACAGAACCCGCGACTCAGTCTCCGACCGAACCGGCAACACAACCCGCCCCGGTTGTAAGAGATATTACGCTAAACACCACGCTAAAGGAAATTTCCCGCAAAGGCTCCTCGGGCAACCAGAACGGCGAGGAAACTGTTGTAGACATTCCTCTTTATCAGGCTTCATCAGTATTCAACTATACTCCCGCTAATGTCGCGGAATTAAAGCAAGTTCACCGCGCGGACGATATGCTTCCCAACAAGGTTGACGCCGCTGTAGAGGCAGGAGATAAAGCTAAGGGCCGCTTTGAGGTTGTAGCGCTTTACTTCGCGGCTCTTCGAGCTTACGACCCCAAGAACCCCGATGTATGCTTCGATATGATGGAGGAGCTTTTCGAATCCCCGACAACAAAGATTCTGAATCTTGACTCCTTCAACAACTACAGCAGAAGCGCTCTAAAGGATAACTTAAACAAGATGTATAAGTACAAGTATGTAGGAAACGCTTACTTCGACGGCGCTGAGCCCGCTAACGGCTACACTCCGAGCGAACCTCTTACAGTTACATTAGAGGACTATGTATACGCTTCTCAGACATCTAACCAGTACCAGACGCAGATTTATAAAATCGTATCCCGTTTCAAAGGCGCTGATACAGAGCGTATCATTCAGGTTTATCAGGATTCCATCGACGGAAAATGGTATATCTTCAGCGACAGCTGGAAGAGCTTTACCGCCGATATGAAAGACCCCGCTTTTAAATATCAGGCACAGTGGGCAGCCGAAGAAGGCTAATAAGTAAATATCTTATAATTGAAAATACCGCAGGTTTTCCTGCGGTATTTTATGTTTATGACTTAAGATACACAAAAGATAAAAGTAAATATTGACATTTATCAAATAAATTGATATAATAAACCTTGCGCAAACTAGCTACGGGCCATTAGCTCAGTTGGTTAGAGCTATCGGCTCATAACCGATCGGTCCGGGGTTCGAGTCCCTGATGGCCCACCAAAACAGAGCAAATCCGAAATCGTCATCTTAGGTGACTGTTTCGGATTTCTCATTTTCCGCAATTTTATAAAATAGTTTG
>JAHKZS010000200.1 GCA_020626545.1 bacterium | reverse complement strand
GTATTTTTACAGACGTGGATTAAGGTTAAAGAGGATTGGCGCAACAGCGAGCGTATGATGAGAAATTTCGGATACGACGAAAAAGATTTTCTGTAAGAAAATCTTTTAATTAAAAAATTAAAATTGAAAATTTCGGTCGAGCTGAAGGATTGAGAATAAATAAGCTTAATATCCCGACCGAAGCTAAATTCGAAAATTTTACCACCCATAATTTTTATTATTAAACTCAAAATAATAACGGGTGATATTATGAACGAACTCGACGCGTGGAATTCATTTCTGCACAGCGGCAGTATTTATGATTATTTAATTTACAAAAGTATTCACAACGACAGAACCGAAGAACATAATTCGGAGAGTAATAATGAAATTTATAACCAACGGACTTATAATCAGGGAACAGAATATCGGGGAGAAGGATAAGCTCGTAACCGTACTGAGCGAGGCGGGGGGCGTTATAAAAGCGTTCGTACACGGAGCTAAGGATATAAAAAGTTCTAAGTCAGCCGCGACGGGACTGCTCTCGTACTCAAGGCTTACGCTCCATAAGCGCAAGGACGCCTATCTTATCTCAGACGCTAAGACGATAAAGATATTCTCGGGGCTCAGGAACAGTATCGAGAATATGTATTCAGCCCAGTATTTCTGCGAATTAGCGGCGGTAATCTGTCCTAAGGAAGCCCAAGCCGAAGAACAGCTAAAGCTGATTTTAAACGCGCTTTATCTTCTATCGGAAAACAAGCGCGATTTACTTATAGTCAAGCCGTGCGTAGAATTTCGGCTTATGTGCTTAGCGGGATATATGCCCGATATTATGATGTGTTCAAATTGCGGAGAATATGAGAAAGAAGTAATGTTCTTTCTGCCGAAGCTCGGTCAGTTTATCTGCAAGGACTGTTACGAAAAGAACGAAAATACCGAATATAAAATTAAGCTTAACCCGAGTACCGTAACGGCGATGAGGCATTGTTGTTACGCCGATACTCAAAAGCTGTTTTCTTTCTCGCTGCCCGGGAACGATTTAAAAGTTCTGAATTTTTGCGGCGAGGAGTACATAAAGTTTATGCTTGAGCGTGATTTTAAAACGCTCAGATTTTTAAAAGGACTACTGTAATGGAACGACATTATCAATCACTTGAACTGGATAAAATACTAAACCTGTTAGCCGACAAGACGTCGTGCGAGGAGAGCCGAGAAGCCGCGCTCAACCTAAAGCCCGAGTTCAACCTCGCTAAAGCGGAAAAGAACCTCAAAATGACGGACGACGCGTATGTGCTTACGGGTAAATACGGCGCGCCGTCGTTTTACAACCTCAAAAACCCGGCAAACGAACTGCGCCGAGGCGAAGCGGGCGGACTTCTAAATATAAAGGAACTGCTCAAAATCGCCGAGGTTTTAAGAATAATAAGAGCCGTTAAGGGTTGGCAGTCGAAATGCTCGGGAGAAAAGACCTCGCTCGATATGCTGTTTCAGGGCTTAGTTGTAAATAAATTCCTCGAGGACAAAATCCGCTCGTGCATTATCAGCGACGAGGAAATCGCGGACAACGCCTCCCCCGCTTTAGCGGATATTCGCAGAAAAATCAGAAACGCCGCCTCGAAAGCGCGCCAGTCGCTCGAGAAAATTATCCACAGCAGTACATATCAGAAGTACCTGCAGGATACTATAATAACCCAGCGCGACGGCAGGTACGTTGTACCCGTAAAGGCGGAGTGCCGAGGTAACGTACCGGGGCTTGTACACGATACGAGCTCAAGCGGTCAGACTGTTTTTATCGAGCCGATGGGAGTAGTTCAGGCGAACAACGATATCAAGGTACTTATCTCGAAAGAGGACGCGGAGATTGAGCGAATTTTATTTGAGTTATCGGCTTTAGCGGGTTCATACGCTGACGTGATTATAGGAAGCTACGAATGTTTAGTCGAGCTCAACCTCATTTTCGCCAAGGCGGATTTAGCGTATTCGATGAAAGCGGCTATGCCGAAATTAAACGACAAGGGTGTTATCACGCTCAAAAAAGCTCGCCATCCGCTTATTCCGTCCGATAAGGTTGTACCGATAGACGTAACTCTCGGGAAAGATTTCGACACCTTGGTAATTACAGGCCCTAACACGGGCGGTAAAACCGTTACACTTAAAACCATCGGGCTTTTGACGCTTATGGCGATGTGCGGACTTATGATACCCGCGGGCGAGGGCAGCGAGCTGTCGGTATTCCGCAGGGTTTTAGTAGATATAGGCGACGAGCAAAGTATCGAGCAGAATCTCTCGACCTTCTCGGCGCATATGACTAATATAATAGGTATACTCAAAAAGGCGAACTCGTCAACCTTAGCGCTTATCGACGAGCTCGGAGCGGGAACCGATCCCGTAGAGGGCGCGGCTTTGGCGATAGCTATTCTCGAAAAACTCAGAGCCCGCGGAGCTAAAATCGCTAGTACAACTCATTACGCGGAGTTAAAGGAATTCGCGCTCAGAACCGACGGTATAGAAAACGGAAGCTGTGAGTTCGATATTAAAACCTTACGCCCGACGTACAAGCTTCTCATCGGAGTTCCCGGAAAGAGTAACGCGTTCGCGATAAGCCGTCGTTTAGGTATGGACGAAAACGTAGTTATTCGCGCTCAGGAACTCGTAAACGGCGACAGCCGTCAGTTCGAGGACGTAGTTACCAAGCTCGAGAGCCGACGCCAGAGCCTCGAAAAACAGCTCGAAAACGCTCAGCGCTTAACTCAGAAAGCCAATACCGAAAAGCAAAAGGCGGAAAACGAGCTTCAAAAGGCTAAGCAAAAAGCCGAAGTCGAAATCGAAAAAGCGAGAGCCGAGGCGGAGAGGATTGTATCCCGCACAAAAGCTCAGGCTTACGCGCTTATGGATGAGATGGAAAAGGCTAAAAAAGAGCAGGACAACTCAAAGAGCCGAGCGTCTCTCAGACGGGCGATTAATAAAATAGAGGACAGCTCGAACCCTGTCGAGAACAGAAAAGAACAGGAGGATTACAAGCTCCCGAGGCCGCTTAAAGTAGGCGACAACGTTCTTATCTACGATATTGACAAGGACGCGGTTGTGCTTGAGCTTCCCGACAAGGACGATATGGTTATGGTTCAGGCGGGTATAATAAAAACCAGGGTTAAACTCAGCAACCTGCGCCTTAAAAAATCCGAGGCTAAGAAAGTTCCGACGTATAAAAACCGTAACCGCAATATTTCTTCTAACGTCGATATACGCCCGAGTACCGAGGTTGACGTTCGGGGACAGACCGCTATAGAGGCGATTATGACGGTGGATTCCGCGATAGATAACGCGATTCTCTCGAATATAGAAACCCTGACGATTATCCACGGCAAAGGCACGGGAGTTTTAAGAAAAGAAATTCAAAAACACTTAAGAACGGTTAAGTTCGTTAAGAGTTTCAGGCTCGGAAACTTCGGCGAGGGCGAAAGCGGAGTTACGATTGTTACACTAAAATAACACCCTACCCTCTGTCATATTGAGCGGTTTGCGGAGCAAAATTTCGCTTTAGCGAAATAGTCGAAATATCTTTAAGATTCTTAACACAGGTATGGGTATTGTTTTCAAAATCAAGATTTTGACAATACCTCACGACTACGCTAACGCTTCGCTCAGAATGACACTGTAACCTGTAACCCAAACCCTATTCAACTTGAAAAATAAAAATTATTGTGTTAGAATAGTTAAAACTTAGTATGGAGGTATGAATTATGGCAATTACAAAATCTTCAATTATCGGCGATGTGCTCGATAAATATCCTCAGACCGCTCCGATTTTTCTTTCTATCGGTATGCACTGCTTAGGATGCCCCGCTTCCAGAGGCGAATCCGTAGAGGACGCTTGCGCTGTTCACGGCGTTAATCCCGACGACCTTATCGAGAAGCTTAACGCGGCAGTCGCTCAGTAATGGACAAGCTTATAAATCTTGACGAAAGATTAGAAATGTGCGCAAGCCTTGTACGAGAAAGTGCAAGGCTTGCTGACGTTGGATGCGACCACGCTTACCTTTCGATATCGCTCTTAAAAAGCGGAAAGATAAGCTTCGCGGTAGCCTCCGACATCAACGAAAAACCGCTCAAAAGCGGTGAGGAGAACGCCGAAAAATACGGCGTTAAAAATATAGAATTCCGCTTAGGCTCGGGGCTTAGAGAGATAAAATCCGAGGATAAAATTACCGACGTAGTTATCGCGGGAATGGGCGGAGAAATTATAAGCGAGATAATAAACGAAAGCCCTCTTACTAAGGACGAGAGCATGAACCTCGTGCTTCAGCCGATGACCAAAAGCGAGGAGCTTATTTCGTATCTTTACGAAAACGGCTTCGAAATTTCAAAGCAAAAGTGTGTAGTCAGCAAGGGCAAGTGTTACACGGTTATCTCGGCTTTTTACAGCGGTAAATCTACCGAGATTGACGAAGCTTTTAAGTACACGGGCAAGCTCGATTTAAACGACGAAATTAACCGCCGTTTTATTAAGGCAGAAATCAGACACCTCGAAAACAAAAGCAAAGGCGACAGCTCGCTTTCGGCGGTTATCGAAAAGTTAAAAAGGGTGATAGTGTGAAAATTCACACTATCAAAGATTTATGTTGTCCGCCCGGTTTACCGCAAGCGGCAATGGGCGATGACTATAATCGCCATACACGCCTTATCCGCCCACGGTAAGGCGGTAGGGATTTTCGATGGCTATTTGTGGGCGGAAAGGCTACGGCGATTAGAATGAAAATAAAAAATATAATGGATTTTACCGAAACCTTCGCTCCGCTTGAGTCGGCGATGGATTTCGACAACGTAGGACTGCTTATCGGAAGCGAGGATATTGAGGTCAAAAAAGCGGTAGTCGCTCTCGACATTACCGACGAGGTTATAGACGAAGCGCTCGAAAACGGCGCTAACCTTATAATAAGCCACCATCCCGTTATTTTTGACGCGTTAAAAAGCATTCCGAGCGGGAGTATAGTTTACCGTCTTATTCAGAATAATTTAAACGCTTTATGTCTGCATACTAACCTCGATTTAAGCGACGAGTTCGGAGTTAACACCTGCTTAGCCGAGGCGGTCGGCGTTAAAAACGCGCGGTTTATAGAGGGCGAGTGTCTTTACATAGGCGAGCTCAAGGACGAGATTTATAACGAACAGTTCGCGAATAATGTAAAGAACGCGCTCGGGTGCGAGGGATTAAGATACACCCTCCCCGAAAAGAGAGTTAAGAAAGTAGCGGTATGCTCGGGAAGCGGAGGAGATTTAGCTCCGCTCGCAAGCCTCAACGGCGCGGACGTTCTCTTAACAGGCGAGATTAAACACCACGTAATTCTCGACGCGAACAAGCTCGGAATCGC
>JAHKZS010000199.1 GCA_020626545.1 bacterium | reverse complement strand
TTTTTGAAACAACCGACGCGGCTGATTTCGCGTTAACTACTACATCATCAAAAATTGCCATAGTAATACATCCTTTCAAATAATTTTATATATTATACCACTCTTAAATTCAAATATCAACGAGAAAAGCGGTAATTTAGACATTTTGAATAAAATGAATATATTTCTTCTTTTCTTTCGAGTTGTTCGTTGAACCTGTCGATATATTCATATGGATATTTAAAATTAAATATACGCTTAAGATAATTTGAATGCGGGTCTTTAAGCTTAGTAACAGCTCCCGCTCCGCAACCGAAAATCGTATGTGTTTCATCCATTACGAATATATTATATAAACTCTCAACCCCGGATTTAGACCACCCTGTGTTTTCAAGGTTTCCTACCATACGACTCTGCCTGTATAAATAATACGGAAGATATTCATCTTCAAAAAGCTTTTTTTCAGCGTATTCGAGCATTTTTGCCGCTCTTTCGCTATCTTCTTTATTTATCTGGGTTCCGTCTTGTGTAAGAGCAGAACTCCTTTTCATAGAAAGCGTATGTACGGTAACACATTCGGGATTAAGCTTACATACTCTGTCAAGCGTATTCTTAAAACTAGAGTATGTATCGCCGGGCAGTCCCGCGATTAAATCCATATTTACACATTTAAATCCAAACTTAGACGCGAGTTCATACGAAGCCAGAGTTTGAGCGGTAGTATGCTTTCGACCTATTTCCTTTAACACCTCATCGTTTAAGGTTTGTGGGTTAATAGAGATTCTGTCTACATTATTTTCTTTTAAGGAAATAAGTTTAGCTTCCGTAATCGTATCCGGTCGTCCAGCCTCTACCGTAAACTCTCTTATATTCTTCGTATCGAAGGAACTGTTTACAGTTTTTAAAATCATCGAAAGCTGTTCTGCTGAAAGAGAAGTCGGCGTACCGCCGCCCATATAAACCGATTCAAGTTTAAGATTTAGTTTAGAGATTATCCCGGCAGTTTCCTTGAGTTCACGGCAAAGCAAGTCAACATAAGGCTCAACTAAATGTTTGCACCTTTCGATTGAGGCTTGTACGAATGAACAATATTTGCACCTTGACGGACAAAACGGAATACCGATATATAAACTGCAAGATTTTTCAGACGAAGTATCTATAATTTTTTTCTCAATTTTTTCGGTTACTTTAGTAAGATTCAACTTATTATCACTTACAAAAAGCTTGTTTTTAAAGTAATCGTCGGCATAAGCTTCGCCGTTTTCCTTCTTCAGTGAACGGTAAAGTTTTACCGGGCGAACACCTGTAATCATACCCCAGAGCTGAATCACGCCTGTTTTTTCACAGAGAATTTTATATACCATTTCGCACAGTATACGCTCGTTTTCAGCTTCCGCGCTTAAACCGCTGCTGAGAGTTCTACTAAAATCCCCTATCTTTACCTCGACTTTAAGTTTATCATCAATAACAGTATTAATATAAGGTTCTTTTAAATCGGCTGCATCTTTTATCACAGTTATCTTTTCGTTAGGATAAAAAAGACGAGTTAAGTTTTCGAGCTCATAATGGAATTTATGATTTTGAATATACAGATTCATATTATAATCTCACCATAAGAAAATTATGTTTACGCTCATATTCAAGCGTAGATAGCTCTCCATGTCCGGGCAGAACGTTATAATCACCGTCTATATTCTTTAAACGACGCAGGGATTCTATCATCTCTCGGTCATTACCTGTAGGCAAATCGGTTCTTCCGTAAGATTCACGGAACAAAGTATCGCCTGTAATAATAATGTCATCGAAAATATAACATCCGCTGTCTTTAGTATGTCCCGGAGTTGAAATATAGGTAAACTCTGTTTCTCCTAGCTTAAAGGTATCTCCGTCTTTAAGTAGAATATCGGCGTTAAAAGGAGAAATCGGTGCTAAGTCGGGATGAAAAGCGCTGTGATTTAGCACATTATCATTTAATAACTCGTTAGTGTACTCGCCGCAGATAATCTTAGCGCCGAATAAATCCGCCATCTGTTTAGCGTAGCCGATATGGTCGTAATGTCCGTGAGTAAGAATAACGTACTTTAGCTTACCGCCGGATTTATTTATATCGTCAATAAGCTGTTCGCTCTTTCCGCCCGGATCGACAACAGCCATTTCCCCTGTCGCTTTATCAGTAATAAGATAACAGTTGGTCATTATCATTGTTACGGGATAGACGCTTATTTCTGTCATTTCAAGTCCTCCGAATCAATAACTAAAGTTACAGGGCCGTCGTTACATAACCCGACCTTCATATTGGCGCCGAACTGTCCTGTCTGTACATCTTCTACACCGTTAAGTCTTAGTTGTTCACAGAAAAACTCGTAAAGAGGATTTGATATTTCAGGGTGCGCGGCTTTAATAAAGCTCGGACGTCTGCCGTGGGAGCAGTCAGCGTATAAAGTAAAATTAGATACTACAATAACCGAGCCGTTTACATCCGATAAGGATAAATTCATTTTATCATTTTCATCGGTGAAAATTCTCAGCCCTGAAATTTTCTTAGCGAGCTTCATCGCGTCAGCTTCGCAATCGCCGTCTTTTACTCCGAGTAAAAGTAAAAAACCGTTATTTATAGACGATACAACCTCGCCGTTTATTTCTACCGCGCATTTATTTACGCGTTGTAATACTACTCTCATTTAAAACCTTTCTATATCAGAATCTTTTTATTGAAATTACTTCCCTGAGCGATTGGAGGCGTTTAATAACAGTTTCCAGATGCTCGCGATTAAATACGTCTATAGTAGCCGTAACCATAGCTCGACCGTTGCCTATAGGACGCGAGTTTAAGTTATTGATAAATATACGCATTGAAGAAAGTGCGATTGTAACATCCGCGAGAACGCCCGTACGGTCGGAACATATAATCTCAAGCGTAGAATGGAAGCTGTCGTTTATATCATTCTCCCATCGCACATTTACGTAACGCTCAGGTTCTTCCGCTTTGGAAATATCCTCGGGAATATTTGAGCAACCGCGTTTATGGATAGATACTCCGAATCCGCGGGTTATATATCCGATAATATCATCGCCGGGAAGCGGGTTACAGC
>JAHKZS010000026.1 GCA_020626545.1 bacterium | reverse complement strand
TTCCTAATAAAATCAGAAGCGTAATTCTGCCCGCCGCTAATATCGGCAGTAAACTCAGCTGGATATTTATTATCGCCGGGCTTATTACCTCGGCGCTTCAACCTCTCTTATATGTCGGAATAATTCTATTCTCGGCGGCGGTGCTGTTTACCTTAGCCACTTTGCCCGTAGAGTTTAACGCTTCCTCAAGAGCGCTAAAGTGTATTAAGGAAACAGCTATGCTTTCCGAAAGCGAATACGCAGGAGCTAAACGCACCTTACAGGCGGCGGCTATGACCTATGTAGCTTCCGCGGCTACAGCGGTAGCCCAGCTTCTGAGGCTCATTTTGATAGCGGGCAGACGTAATAACTGATATGAATAATGTAAACCCGAGAAACCTCGCTCTAAAGGTTCTGCTGTCGGTAGAACGTGACGGAGCGTATTCGAGCATAGCTCTTAATAATTCTATAAAAGAAAATAAACTCACTTCCTTAGACGCGTCGTTTATGTCGTCGCTGGTGTACGGAGTGTTGGAGCGAAAGCTTTTGCTCGACTATATAATAAAGCGGTATTCTAAAATTCCTTTAAGGAAAATAGAACTCACTACAAAAATGATACTTCGCCTCGGAATATTACAACTTTTGTTTATGGATAAAATACCCGAGAGCGCGGCGGTTAATGAGAGCGTAAAGCTCGCTAAAAAGAATAAGCTCCAAAAGAGCGCGGGCTTTATAAACGCCGTACTGCGCAATATCACCCGAGCCGAAGTTAAATACACGCTTCCCGATAAATCCAAGGATAAGGCGTATTACCTGAGTATCAAGTATTCTTGTCCTTTGGATATAGTTAAATTGTGGCTAAAGTCCTACGGCGGGGAAGTATGTGAAAACGTGCTTAAATCTCTGTCGGGACGACCTAAGCTGACCGCTAGGGTTAATACCTTAAAAACCACTCCCGAAAAGCTTATTGACGAGCTTAAAAACGAGGGGGTAGAGGCTGAGCTCTCCGATATAGACGAGAACGCTCTGTTGCTCAAAAATACCGGCTCTGTCGAAAATTTAAAACCGTTTAAGGACGGCAAGTTATACATCCAGGATATATCCTCCCAACTCTGCGTAAAGGCTTTAAATCCTAAACCGAGGGATATAATGCTCGACGTATGCTCGGCTCCGGGCGGAAAGAGCTTTACCTCGGCTCAATATATGAATAACCGCGGTAAAATCTTCGCGTTCGATATTCATCCCCATAAGCTAAAGCTTATCGAAACTACGGCGAAAAGGCTCGGTATAAGCGTAATCGTTACCGATATACGCGACGCCGAAAGCGATACCCGCGAACTACCTTTAGCGGATAAGGTGCTGTGTGATGTGCCGTGTTCGGGAATGGGCATTATGAACAGAAAACCTGAGATTAGGTATAAGGACGATATTTTAAATTCAGAGCTTCCTAAGCTCCAGTACCGTATCTTACGCAACAGCTGTAAGTATACCGCGGTCGGCGGAGTTTTAGTGTACTCGACCTGTACCTTAAATCCCGAAGAAAATAATAAAAACGCCGAAAGGTTTCTATCCGAACACCCCGAGTTTGAGCCTTATAAGCTCGATTTAAATGTAAACCGCGCAATCGACGAACCCGAAAATATGTTGACGGTTTTCCCCGGATATAACGAAGCGGACGGATTTTTTATCTCGGCGTTTAAAAGGGTTAGACTATGACAGATATAAAATCGCTCTACTATCCCGAACTCGAGAAGTTTATAGTAGACAACAATTTCCCTAAATTCAGGGCAAAACAGGTATGGAGCTGGCTTAATAAAGGCGTAAGAAGCTTCGGGGAGATGACCAATCTTCCGAAAAATCTTATAGATTTTCTCGCCTCAAGTAGTTACATTTCTGTTGCAAATATTGAAAAAAAGCTTGTATCACGCTATGATAAAACAGTGAAATATCTTTTTCGTTTAAATGACGGAGAATTTGTCGAAACTGTAGTTATGAATTACCATCACGGATATTCAATCTGCGTGTCCACTCAGGTCGGATGTAAAATGGGATGTACATTCTGCGCTACGGGTAAAAGCGGATTTTCCCGAAGCTTAACCGCTTCCGAAATCCTCGCCCAGATTGAGTCGGCGGGACGCGATTTAAACGTAAGGATAAGCAATATCGTTCTAATGGGAATGGGCGAGCCTCTCGATAACTTCGATAACGTAATCAGGTTTTTAAAGCTTGTGTCGAATGAGGACGGGCTCAATATAGGTATGCGCCATATAACGCTCTCGACCTGCGGTATAGTTCCGAAAATTTACGAGCTAGCCGAGTATAAATTCGGCTTAACGCTCTCGGTATCTCTGCACGCTCCCGATAACGAAACGAGAAATAAGACAATGCCCGTAAACAAAACTTATCCCGTCGAAACGCTCATTAAGGCGTGTAAGGATTATTTCGATAAGACAGGACGGCGGGTAAGCTTTGAGTACGCTATGATAGATAAGGTTAACGACAGCGACTCCTGCGCCGAAAAGCTCGGACGCCTTTTAAAAGGACTTAACTGCCACGTTAACCTGATACCCGTAAACTCGGTAAAAGGCTCTGATTTTAAAAAAAGCCGAATAGACAGACAGAAGGCTTTTATAAATATACTTAACAAATACTCTGTAACAGCGACCGTGAGGAGAACCCTCGGAAGCGACATCGACGCTTCCTGCGGTCAGCTTAAGAGAAATTATACTCAAGAAGGAGGAAAATAGCTTGGAAATATTCAGCAAAAGCGATATTGGCTTAGTCCGTACTCAGAACCAGGACGACTGCCGTTTCGGAGTTATTTCCCCAAGCTGCGCGTGGGTTGTAGTTTGCGACGGAATGGGAGGAGCTAACGGCGGTAATATCGCCAGCGCCTCCGCGGTGGAATACATAAGTAAAGAGATTGATAAGATGTATTCCGACGAGCTTTCTAAAAACGAGCTCTCTACCTTAATGACGGAGATTGTATCCCAGGCGAATAAAGCTATTTTCGATATGGCTCAAAACGACGTTGAGCTTACGGGAATGGGAACGACTTGTGAATTTGTACTCGTAAAGGATACTACTGTTCACGTGGTACATGTGGGCGACAGCCGTACTTACGCTATACGAGGCGGAAAGATTAAACAGCTTACCGAAGACCATTCCGTAGTTCAGGAGATGGTTCGGCGCGGAGAGATTACCGCCGAGCAGGCTCAAAACCACCCGAACAAGAACTTTATTACAAGAGCTCTCGGAATTAAACCGTCGGTTCATCTCGACTATATCGAAACTAACTTTATCTACGGAGATGTGCTTTTGGTTTGCAGCGACGGTTTCTCCAACTGCGTAACTACCGGAGATATGGTTAAAATCTGCCACGAAAACCGAGGCGAAGGTCTTACTGATACCTTGGTAGAGAAAGCTAAAGAAGGCGGCGGTACGGATAATATTACCGTAGCCGTTGTGTACTAAGTGAGGTGGTATCGTGGATAAATACAGCGGAAAAAAATTAGACGGACGCTACGAGATACACGAGCTTATCGGCGTAGGCGGTATGGCTTATGTGTATCGTTGTACAGATACTATCGACGATCGTGAGGTCGCGGTTAAAATACTTAAGGATGAGTTTTTGAATAACGACGAGTTTATACGCCGTTTCAAAAACGAGAGTAAGGCTATCGCTATGCTCTCTCATCCGAATATCGTTAAGGTGTACGACGTAAGTTTCGGCGATATGATTCAGTATATCGTTATGGAGTATATCGACGGAATTACTCTAAAGGAGTATATCGGACAGCAGGGAATTCTCGATTGGAGAGAAGCTCTCCACCTTACGACTCAGATTTTAAGAGCGCTCCAGCACGCTCATAATAAAGGCGTAGTCCACAGGGATATTAAACCCCACAACATTATGCTTTTACAGGACGGTACTATTAAAGTTACCGACTTCGGTATAGCGCGCCTTACCGATAACCAGACCAAAACTATGACCGAACAGGCTATCGGCTCTGTTCATTATATAGCTCCCGAGCAGGCTAAGGGAAGTAAAACCGACGGTAAATCCGACATCTATTCCGTGGGCGTAATGCTCTACGAGATGATTACGGGCAAGCTTCCTTTCGACGCCGACAGCGCGGTAAGCGTAGCTATAATGCAGCTCCAGTCCACTCCCGAAATGCCGAGGAAAATCAACCCGACTATCCCCGTAGGACTTGAACAGATTACTATGCACGCTATGCAGAAAAATCCCGAGGACAGATACCAAAACGCCCTCGATATGCTCGGCGATTTAGAGCGCTTCAGGCTCAATCCGAATGTTCATTTCGACTATAAATACTTTGTGGACGAATCTCCGACAAAGCACGTCAAGAGTATTAAGCGTACTCCTAAAAAGGTCGAAAAGCCTGTCGAAAAACCGCCCGTACAACCTCCTCGTGACGATGAGGCGGAGGATATCGAACGTAAGAAACAGCGCTCAACCTCTTATTACGTGTTAAAGAGCGTAATCATTACGGCGGTAATCGTAATTGCCGTAGTTATGACCGCGGCGCTGTTTAGAGGTTGTGTATCCGCTCAGGCGACCGACGTTGAGGTTCCGAATTATGTCGGAATGAATATCGTGGACGCTAAGGCTAAAAACCCGAATAACTTTAAATTCGAGATGAAGAGCCGTTATGTTAGGAATAAGAAAATCGGTCAGATTTTATCTCAGGATCCCGAGCCGGGTTCTAAGCTCGTAAAATCCGGTTCCACTATCGAGGTTATTATTAACGGTAAGGATACCGAAACCGCTGTTCCTTACTGTATTAACACTTCGAAAGACGAAGCGGTTAATATTATTAAGAGTAAGAACCTCTCGCCGAAGGTAGTCGAGGTCTACGATAAAATTACCCCCAAGGGCTATGTGTGCGATACTTATCCGCCCGCGGGAGTAAAGCAGACTATCGGTTCCACAGTTTACGTAGTCGTCGCTAAGGACGTATACGTTAAGAAGATTAAGGTTCCCAAAGTTACCGAGAAGAAGCTCTCCGAAGCCCAGTCGGCGCTCTCGAAGAAAAATCTTCAGTGCAAGTACACTTACGACGATACGAGTATGGAGCCCGAGGGTACTGTTATCCAGCAGTCGCCGCTCCAGTACAGCAAGGTTGAGTCGGGAACTATAGTGAATATTGTAGTCAGCTCGGGAAAAGGCAGTCAGTCCACGGTAAATATTACCGTAGATATGCCGACTAACGTAAATTACGACGTTAATATGACTGTATTTGTGGACGGAGTCCAGAACTCCAACTACTCCAAAAAGCTCAATCCTTCGTATAACTCCAGCTACGCTATGTCCTTTACGGGAAGCGGTACGGCTACCGTACTTGTTATGCTCGACGGACAAACGTACAGGCGCTATTCGATAGACTATACGAGCGGAAAATACGAGACTTCCTCGTATAATTTTGTGCCGACCGAACCGACTACCTCGAAACCCAAACCCACTACTTCACCGCCGACCGAGGCTCCCGTAGAGGAAGATGACGCCGAGGAAATAGCGGAAGATGTTGGTGATTAAATGCAGAGTTTAAACGGAATTGTTTTAAAGATTACAGGCGGCTTCTATTATGTAGAAGCCGCCGATATGGTATATGAGTGCAAAGCGCGCGGTATATTTCGAAAAAAGAATAATTCTCCCAAAGTAGCCGATAACGTAAAAATTACCGTTCCCGATGACGACAGCTACTGTTCTATCGACGAGATTTACCCGCGTAAGAACTCGCTTAAAAGACCGCCGCTGGCGAATATAGATTTACTCGTTATAGTGGTGTCTACAGTCGAGCCGTCGCCGAATTATCTCGTTATAGATAAGATGACCGCGACCGCCGTCGATAACGACATCGAGCCCGTTATAGTTATCTCTAAGTCCGACTTAAAGCCGGGCGGGGAGCTTATGGAAGTCTACAAAAAGGCGGGTATAAAGGTCTTTACGTATTCTAAGGATGACGAGGCGTCGATAGAGAATATAAGGACGTTTTTAAAGGGAAAAATTTCGGCGTTTACCGGAAACAGCGGCGTCGGAAAATCCACTCTCCTAAACGCCTTGTATCCTAAGCTCGAGCTCGAAACAGGGGAGATAAGCGAAAAGCTCGGACGAGGACGCCACACCACCCGAACCGTCGAGCTGTTTAAAATCGAAAACGGCTACGTTGCCGATACACCCGGATTTTCCACGGTAGATTTAGAGCGGTATAATATGATAGACAAGGACAATATTATGTTCTGTTTTCCCGAGTTTAAGGAGTACCTTACAACCTGCCAGTTCACATCCTGCTCCCATACCTGCGAAAAGGGATGTAAGGTTATAGAAGCTGTAAAAGAGGGGAAAATATCAAAAATCCGCCACGACAGCTATGTCGCTATGTATAACGAGGTAAAGGATATAAAACAATGGCAGAAAAAGTAAGAGCGGTTATACTCTGCGGAAGTCCCGAAGCTGACAGCGGATTTATTAAGAACTATCTGAATGACGAAGATTATATTATTTGCGCCGACAGCGGATATAATATCGCCGTAAGCTTAGGTATTAAACCCGATTTGTTTGTCGGGGATTTCGACTCGTATCTCGGCTATGTCGATACCGGAACAGAGGTTATCAAGCTCAATACCCATAAGGACGATACCGACTCTATGCACTGCGCTGAGTTCTGCGTTAAAAAGGGATTTAAGGAAGTTGTCCTGCTAAACGCCTCGGGCGGAAGGCTCGACCACACTATCGCTAATTTAAGCGTATTAAAATATCTCGCGGAAAAAGGCGTTAAGGCTAAAATCGAAACAGCCCGCGAAACTGTTCAGTTTTTACCTTCGGGCGAATATACTTATAGTAACTTAAACGGTAAGACATTTTCGGTAATCCCGTTCGGATGTGATAAAGCCGTAGTTTCCTACGAGGGAGATGTAGAGTATCCCGCCGATAATCTAACCTTAGATAGCTCGCTCGTAATCGGCGTGTCTAATATTTTCAGAAGCGATAATGTAAAGGTTAAAATACTCAGCGGAGCCGTAGTTTTTATAGTAAACGGTTTTTAGTGTAGAGTCTAATACCACTTAGCCCTTAGCCCTTAGCCCTTTGCCCTTTGCCCTTACCCCTTAGCCCTTAGCCCTTACCCCTTTGCCCTTACCCCTTTGCCCTTAATTAAACAACAATTTCATATTTAACCCTTAATATAAAACAAAACTGTAATATAAATTACACTACATTTATTGCATTTTAAATATTTACTATGGTATAATAAAGCTAATTAGTATGCTATAATCAGCGTTTTGCGCTGTTTCTATAATGTTTTACTTTCATTTTGGGAGGTTATTTGGATGTCATTGTGTATGGGATGTATGCGTGAGATTGGCGACCATGTTAAATGCCCGAGCTGCGGGTTCGATAATTCTGTAGGTCAGCACTCACCATTTCTTCCTTACGGAACTGTTTTGCATGGAAGGTATATTATAGGTTCCGTTATTGATACAAACGGCGAAAGCTCGCGTTATATCGCCTTTGATAAGCAGACAGGCGATGTCGTTATTGTGTGTGAGTTTCTGCCGATGGGATTATTCTCTCGCGAGAACGACGAGGTTAATCTCCATATTAGATTTGAAAACGACGATATATTCCGCAAGCTTATGTCGGATTTTATATCTTATTTCCGCACTATCGCCGAGCTTAAGGATTTCTCGGCTCTAATTAGAATACATAACATTTTCCAGGAAAACAACACCGCTTATGTTATCGAGGAAAATCAGGACCTCATTCCGTTTGAGGAGTATATAGAGAGAAGTAACGGCCATCTCGACTGGGATATAGCGAGACCTCTGTTTATGCCCGTTATATCGGCTTTGGAGGCTATGCATCGCCGAGGATTAGGGCACTACGCTATCTCTCCTAAAAATATGTACGTTACCGCTGACGGTAAAATTAAAATCGCGGGATTCGCTACCGCTAACGAGCGCAAGAGAGGTACTCCTCTTAAGTCCCAGCTCTACTCAGGCTGCGCCGCTCCCGAGCAGTACGAGAACAATTTCCCCATAGACAGCATTACCGAGATTTACGGTATCTCCGCTACTATGTTCTACGCTTTAACGGGTAATCTACCCGCGAGCGCTAAGGAGAGATTGACCGATTCCCGCCTGCTTATGAGTACAAGTACCGTTAAAAGATTACCGCCGCACGTTGTAACGGCTATCGCTAACGGACTTCAGGTTAAACGAGAGAACCGTATTTCCGATTTTGATGAGCTTCGTTCTCAGCTATCGGTATCCCATACGGCTCAGGCTATCCAGGAAGAAATTTCCCGTACAGCCAATATGAATGTTAAAAATTCCGACAAAGTTAAGGGCGCCGACGGATCAGGCAAGGGAAAAGCCGTACTCGCCGTGTTTATCACAATTATCGTGTTAGGCGCGCTGGGAGTATTTTTCGTAATGCAAAATCCGTTCCAGGGAGTTTTCTCGGGAAACGGTGACGTGGAAACCACCGCGGGTACAGAAGCCTGGACGGGTGAGACTATCCCGAATTACGTCGGTATGACTTATAAAGAAGCGGCTTCCGCGGCGGAGGACGACGGCAATATTACTCTCTATCGTGATATTCAGGAGAGCTTTAGCGACCAGTACGCCGAGGGCGTAGTAATGGAGCAGTCGCCTAAAGGCGGAGATAAGCTCACGGCTTCGGGCGGTATTTCAATTACCGTAAAGGTTAGTAAAGGCGCTCAGATGAGAGAGCTTCCGGACGTCAGGGATAAATCCGTTGACCTCGCGGCTAAATCGCTCGCCGACGAGAGCTTCGTTGTACACTCTAAATACCAGTACAGCAAGAAAGTCAGCGACGGTATGGTGATAGGCTATGAGGACTATAAGCCGGGCGATAAGCTCGAGTACGGTTCCTCGGTTACTATCATTATAAGTAAAGGCGAAAAAGCTACCAAGAGCACTACTTCAGAATAATTTTTTGCAATAAAATAAACGGAGCGTTACGCTCCGTTTATTTAGTTGAGAGTAGCGTTGCGACCGCCGCCTGTGGCGGATTAAGGGAGCAAAAGCGCTGCGCAAAATAAGGAGTGTCACGAGTTCGCTCTTAGAACGAGTGAGACGACTATATTTTGGGCTGGACATTACTTTAAATAATATCAATGTTACCTTAAAACCGTAGGGAACACCCTCTGCGGTGTTCCGAGGCATCTATATTAACGTATTTGCACTATCCTTTCGCCAAAGGCGAAACGGTACACGTCTACGGTTTTGCTAACGCAAAAGGAAAACTCGCCGTTAACAGTGAACTCGGCTCGGAACGGCACGGCGGCCGTTCCCTACGGTGTTAAGATGGCAACGCTCTTAACTCCACACTCCACACTCCACACTATATTTTAAAGTTTTGCGACAATGTTTTCTCCGCGTTTTTGACCATCTGGTTTAGGGACGGATAGCTTTCGCTGAAATCTTCGGAGAGTTTGTCCGCGCTGAGCTCTATACCCTCGATACTCTCTTTAATATCGTCCATTCTAGCGTTGGCGAGCGATAGGTAAGTGCCGCAGTATTTATCGACGTTTTTGCTTTCAATTCTGAATAATTCATTAGGGTTATTTTCTTTTAAAGAATAAATCTTTCTAAAAATATTGTACTGGGCGACGGTCAGGTAGTCGCTGGCGTTCTTGGTAAACTTCTTGTTGTTTATATCGGCTAAAAGGTTGTAGATAACCGACGTGGAGTTTATGAGAAGCTTGCGGTTTAGCATACAGTAGGTGTTACTCTTTTTACGGTTTACGTCCGTGAGTTCGTCCGCGTCGGGAATAGTTTCCGCGTCGGTTGAGGCGCCGTTGGGGTTAGTTGTTCTGCCGAGCAGATAATCCACCGATACGTTGTAAAAATCAGCCGTCTTTATCAGAAAACTAAGCCCGCATTCTCGGATACCTTTTTCGTAATGGGACAACAGCGCCTGGGAAATACCCATCTCGGCGCATACTTCCTTTTGGCTTAGACCTTTTTTCTTTCGAAGATTTGTTATAATTCGTCCGAATTCGTTATTCATAATTACACCTCATAGCAGTTCTTAGTAGTCAGTTCTCAGTACGGAACGACAAGCTTTATTACTATAAGTATAATATAAATATTACTATTTGTAAATAACAATTTATAAATCAGGAGAAATAATATGCAGAATTATGTAATACATTTTATACGCCACGGAGATATTTCCGATACCCATAAGGGAAAGTACATCGGCACAACCGACGTTCCCCTTAGCGACGAAGGGCGTAAAAAGCTTATCGAGTACGACAGCAAGTACATTTACCCCGGTACACAGGTTGTATTCACAAGCCCGCTGAAGCGTTGTACGGAAACCGCCCGCATACTCTATCCCGACCAAAACCCGCTCGTTATCGACCAATTAAGCGAGTGTAACTTCGGCGAATGGGAAAATAAAACCGCCGAGGATTTAAAGGACAACCCCGATTTTGAAAAATGGCTTGCCGGCGAGACCGATACAAAGCCTCCCAGAGGCGAGAGCGGAGCCGATTTTACACGGCGCGTATGCCTAATATTCGAGCAGATTGTCGAGGGTATGATGAAAACTAACCACAACGAAGCCGTAATTATAACCCACGGCGGCGTGATTATGACGCTTCTCTCAGTCTACGGACTTCCGCAGGCTAAGCCGTTCGAGTGGGTAATGGACAACGGTTTCGGCTATTCCGTTAGAATTAACCCGATGATGTGGCAGAGAGACAGGGTTATGGAAGTTTATAGAAAAATACCTGTTACTGATTAGGATGTAGAGCAATTCGCAATTCGCAATGCGCAATGCGCAGTTTAGTGTGGAGTGTGGAGTGTGGAGTTTGGAGTGTGGAGTTTGGAGTTATTATCTAACCACCTACAACTTACCACTCATTCTGATATAGTACATCTTTACATTATAATAAATTTATGAGATAATATACTTAGTTTAATAAAAAGGGAGAATAAAGATGAAAAATTATAAAATCACATTACTTAAGGGCGACGGTATAGGTCCCGAAATCGTAGACGAGGCGGTAAAAGTTTTAAACAAAACCGCTGATAAATTCGGCTTTTCGGTCGAGTATGACGAGGCGTTAATGGGCGGTTGCGCTATTGACGCTGCGGGCGAGCCGTTACCTCAGGAGACTATTGATAAATGTAAAGCTTCCGACAGCGTACTTTTAGGCGCTGTAGGCGGTCCCAAGTGGGATAATTTACCCGGCAACCAGCGTCCCGAAGCCGGACTTCTCGGTATAAGAGGAGCGCTTGGACTTTTCGCTAACTTAAGACCGTCCGTTATCTTTGAGCCCTTACAGGGCGACTCGCCTATTAAGGACGAGATTATCGGCGGACAGCTCGACATCCTCATCGTCCGTGAGCTTACAGGCGGAATTTACTTCGGTAAACGCGGCAGAACTACCGCCGAGGACGGTTCTCCGGCGGCGTGGGATACAGAAATGTACTCTGTGCCCGAGATTGAGCGTATCGCGAGAGTAGCGTTTGAGATGGCTATGAAGCGCGATAAACGCGTTACAAGCGTAGATAAGGCTAATGTCTTAGAGAGCTCGAGACTTTGGAGAGAAACCGTTATAAAGGTAAGCAAGGACTATCCCGAGGTAGAGCTTAACCACCTCTACGTAGATAACTGCGCAATGCAGCTTGTAAGAAATCCCCGCCAGTTCGACGTAATCGTTACCTCGAATATCTTCGGCGATATTTTATCCGACGAGGCTTCTATGATAGCGGGTTCAATCGGTATGCTCGCTTCCGCGAGCTTAGCCGAGGGCAAGTTCGGACTCTACGAGCCTATCCACGGCTCGGCTCCCGACATCGCCGGTCAGGGTATCTCTAATCCGCTCGCTACAATTCTTTCGGTTGCGATGATGTTGCGCTATTCGCTCGATCAGGGCGAAGCCGCCGACGCTATCGAAAACGCCGTTAACGAAACACTTAAAAAGTACAGAACTCCCGATATTTACGCCGAGGGTATGACTAAGGTCAGCACCAGCGAAATGGGAGACAGGGTAATTGAGTTCATTTAATGAACTCAATTACCAATTGAAAATGGGAAATTGAAAATTGATAATGAATGTCGAGAAGAAACAACGTAATGATTCAAAACTATTGTATCCCGACAATATTTATATGCTTCGCAAGCGAAGCTTGCGTTTAAATTCGGTCGGGTAGCGTTGCGACCGCCGCCTGCGGCGGATTAAGGGAGCAAAAGCGCTGCGCAAAATAAGGAGTGTCACGAGTTCGCTCTTAGAACGAGTGAAACGACTATATTTTGGGCTGGAACCGTTGCGACCGCCGCCTGTGGCGGATTAAGGGAGCAACAGCGCTGTGCAAAAGTAAGGAGTACGGCGAGTGCGTTCTTAGCGCGAGACGGACGACTA
>JAHKZS010000198.1 GCA_020626545.1 bacterium | reverse complement strand
TTGTGAATTCAATCTTACTCATTTATTTCACCGCGATTATTATATCACAAAATTGTAAAATCTTAAAGTTGAAATTTTTATTCTAAAGTGATATAATTTAAAATTAGGTAATTTTGGCTTATAAGGAATGATACTATGAGTAAAAGAGAAAACTTGCGTAATGTCGCTATTATCGCTCATGTTGACCACGGTAAAACCACTTTGGTAGACCAGCTATTAAAACAGAGCGGTGTTTTCCGTGAGAACGAGGAAGTAAATGAAAGAGTTATGGACTCTAACGACCTCGAGCGCGAGCGCGGAATAACTATTCTTTCTAAAAACACAGCCGTTATGTACAACGGAACTAAAATTAATATTGTAGATACACCGGGGCACGCTGACTTCGGCGGAGAGGTCGAACGTATTCTTATGATGGTTGACGGCGTTGTGCTTTTAGTCGACGCTTTCGAGGGCTGTATGCCGCAAACCCGCTTTGTGCTTAAAAAAGCGCTCGGCTTAGGTAAAAAGCCTTTAGTTGTGCTTAATAAAATCGATCGTCCGGGAGCTCGTCCCGAGGAAGTTGTCGATGAAGTTCTCGACTTGTTTATCGAGCTCGGTGCCGACGAGGATCAGCTTGATTTCCCTGTAGTTTACGCTTCCGCTAAAGACGGCTACGCTTCGGATGATCCGAGCGTTAAGGGCGAGGATATGACTCCGCTTTTCGACGCTATTATAAACGAAATTCCCGCTCCCGAGGGCGATCCCGACGGCGGACTTCAGCTTCTATTATCTAATATCGACTACGACCAGTTTATCGGACGTATCGGCGTTGGACGTGTGGAGAGAGGCTCCGTTAAAAATGGTCAGCAGGCAGTACTTTGCCATAGCGACGGCACTACAACTAACGTAAAGGTTGCTAAGCTCTATCAGTTCGAGGGCTTAAAGCGCGTCGAAAGCGAGACCGCTGAGTACGGAGATATTGTTTGCGTAAGCGGCATAGGTGATATTAATATCGGTGAAACTTTATGCGATACCGAAAACATCGATCCGCTTCCTTTCGTAAAGATTGACGAACCCACGGTAAGTATGAACTTTATCGTAAACAACTCGCCTTTCGCCGGACAGGACGGTAAATACGTCACCTCCCGTAATATCCGCGACAGACTTTTCCGCGAGATTGAAACCAATATCGCTCTTAGAGTTGAGGAGACCGACTCAGCCGATACGTTTAAGGTAAGCGGACGAGGAGAGCTTCATCTTTCGATTTTAATCGAAACTATGAGACGTGAGAACTACGAGTTCCAGGTGTCGCGCCCTCAGGTTATCACAAAAACTATCGACGGCGTGCTCTGCGAGCCTATTGAGTATCTTATGATAGAAGTTCCCGATAACTACGTCGGAGCTGTAATGGAAAAGCTCGGCTCCCGTAAGGCTGAACTCGTAAATATGGGTACGCGCGACAGCGGTGTAACTCATATCGAGTTTAAAATTCCGTCCCGAGGACTTATGGGCTATCGTCCCGAGTTCTTAACCGATACGAACGGTAACGGTATTATGAACCACGTATTCGACTCCTACGAGCCTTATAAGGGCGAGATTATTACAAGACATCAGGGTTCGCTCGTAGCATTTGAAACAGGCGAAAGCGTAGCTTACGGACTTTTCCAGGTACAAGACAGAGGACGTTTATTTATAGGACCCGGAGTTCCTGTTTATGAGGGTATGATTGTCGGCGAATCTCCGAAAGCGGGCGATATTGTAGTTAATGTTTGTAAGAAAAAGCATATCACTAATACACGAGCTTCAGGCTCCGACGATGCCTTAAAGCTCACTCCTCCGACTATTTTATCACTCGAGCAGTGCCTTGAGTTTATCGCCGAGGACGAGCTTGTAGAGGTTACTCCGAACAATATACGAATGAGAAAGACTATTTTATCGAAAGAACAGAGAATGAAAAAGCAGTTCAGAAAGAAGTAAATTGATGGATATTATTATTCTTGATTTAGAGTGGAACGGTTCCTACAGCAAAAAGGTTCACCACTATGTTAACGAGATTATCGAAATAGGAGCGGTTAAGGTTAACGAGAATCTCGAGCTTATCGACACATTCTCGATGCTCGTTAAACCCGAAATCGGTAAAAAACTAAGCAGTCATATAGCTTCATTAACCCATATCAGTAACGATGAGCTTTTCTCTAAAGGCTTGAGCTTTACATCGGCTACCGATAAGTTCAGAGAGTTTTCCAAGGACTGCGTTATTCTAACGTGGGGTACTTCCGATATTTTAACCCTTATGGATAACTTTAATTATTATACCGGCGACAGCGAAATCCCGTTCTTAAAGAGTTACTGCAACCTTCAGGAATACTGCGAGTATATGCTTGATGTCCACAATCCCGCTGCTCAGCTCGGACTTTTAAACTGCGCCGAAATGCTCGATATTAAAAGCGATGAGGAAGAACTCCACCGAGCCTATACCGACGCTAAGCTAAGTTTAAAATGCCTTAAAAAGCTTTACGATAAGAAGAAGTTTATAAGCTCTATAGCCGATGTGGACGACGAGTTTTACCGCAAGATTACGTTTAAGAATAAGCTGATTACCGATATTAATAACCCGCTAATAGATAAATCTCAGCTTTACTTTATCTGCGACGACTGCGGAATCAGGGTAGAACAGCTCACTCATTTTAAGGTAAAGAATAAAAATTTCATCGCGAAGTTCCGTTGTCCTAAATGCCGTAAGGTATTTAACGGAAAAATCGCTATGCGGCTAAAATACGACGGCGTTACAATAAAGAAACGTACTTTTATAAACGAACCTCCTCAGATCCCCGACGATGATGATTAAGTTAACAGCTCCCGCAAGGGAGCTTTTTCTTTATGTTTTTACACCAAAGTACTGAAAATTGGACTTTGCTCAAAAATCGAACAAATATTCGAATATATATTGAAATAGAACAAAAGTTCTGCTATAATATTATTACAAGGTTAAAGCCCCGATAATCTTGTACGTGGAAATAAAATTATAGCGAAAGGAACTTATATGAACTATAACGAATGGGCAGAAGAATATATCAAAGATGCCGAAAATCTAAAAAAAGTTATCGATAAGTATTATAAACTTATTAAAGACGGTAAAGCTACGAACGAAGAAAATGTTAATTCAATTATAGCCTCGTACAGATATATCTACTACGACTTAATCAATACCGCTAAAATGTTGAAAGAACGCGCGAAGGAGAGTGTAAATGCGGCATAGTAAAGTCTCTTTGAATACTTCGCTGAGCCGTACGCTGCCATACTACGATTTTGATTATCGTGAAAATAACTCAAGCGAAGTGTCTAAGATGAAAAATGTACTTAAACTCGCTATGTTAAACGAGCTTACCGAACGCCAGCGGTATTGTATCTGTGAGTATTATCTTAAAGGAAGGAAGATGAAGGCTATAGCTGAGGATTTAAATATTAATCCTTCGACCGTAACGCGCCATATTAAAAACGCGTTAAAAAATTTAAAAAGAATAGCCGACTGTTATTCGTAAATCAAAACCACCCGTTGAACGGGTGGTTTGACCAGCCCCTATAAGGGGCTATTACAGGCTTAACCCCTGCAGCAGGGGTTCTGAATGTTTAACAACGCATTACAATTTCAAGCAGCCGCTCACGTGCGGCTGTTTATTTTTGCTTAATTATTCTTGGCACCCGTAAACGGGTCGATATATTCCTTGAGCGTTAACTGGTCGTTTGCGCAATCTTCGGCAAGCTGATTCTTTATGTATTCTGCTATTGTCTTTTTATTTCGTCCTACTGTATCTACATAATATCCTCTGCACCAAAAATGTCTTGAACCATATTTATACTTTAGGTTTGCGTGTCTATCAAATATCATCAGACTACTCTTTCCCTTGAGATATCCCATAAACTGTGATATACTGAGGTACGGTGGTATACATACCAACATATGTATATGGTCGGGGCACGCTTCCGCTTCGATTATTGTCACCTTTTTCTGCTCACACAGTTTCCTTAGTATATCTCCGATATCTCCTCTTAACTTTCCGTATATCTCTTTTCTCCTGAATTTTGGCGCAAAGACGATATGATACTGGCATCGGTATGTTGAATGGGCTGTGTGCATTATTTCATTATTTTTATTTTTCATTGTTTAAAACCTCCGAGTTCTTTTTTGGTAATGCGTCGTCAAACACTTACCATTATACTCGGAGGTTTTCTTTTGCTAAAGCTTTTTTATTGTCCCCCGGTTGAACCGGGGGTTTATTTCCGCGCCCTAAAGGACACCAAGTAAAAGGAGCTGACTCAGTGAGTCAGCTCCTTTAGTTGTAAGTGATAAGCGGTAAGTAGATTATATCTCAAAATCTTCCTTGTTGAAGTTCATCAGCTGTGCTTCGCCTTTAGGCGTTCTTAAAGTAGGGTTATAGACGAACTTTCGGCATTTTCCGTTTTTAATCTCTTTATTAGCGGAGCAAAAAAACTCGTCGCCGCTTTTATCGTATCTGTCGCAGTATTCGCAGTCGGGTTCTATATTATTTCCGAATAGATTTTTTGCCATTTTTTTCACCTTGTTTTCACGTTAATGGTTTATAATATTTTTGTAAATAATATTTTATCATATTAAATTGTAACTTGCAAGTTGATTTAATATGGTATAAAATGTAATTGGTGATTTTTTTGATTTTTAACAGCAAAGTAATGAATCTTAACAATAAAGATACCGTTCCGTATCTTTCATATAAACGATTAGAAGAAATTGATTTTATAAATCACGGCTTCTCAACACGTCTCGGCGGAGTAAGCGAGGGAATATTTTCCTCTATGAATTTAGCCTTTAACCGCGGTGATAATAAAGACGCTGTTGTGGAAAACTATCATAGAATTTGCGACAGTATCGGGCTTGATTTCGATACCTTAACCGCTTCCGCTCAGGATCACAACACCTTTGTCAGAGTGGTGACTTGTGAAAACCGAGGCGTCGGTATTACTAAACCGCGCGATATTCAGAGCGTCGACGCGCTTGTTACCGCTGAAAAGGACGTAACTCTCGTTACTTATTACGCCGATTGTACGCCGTTGTTTTTTGTTGATACAAAAAATAAGGTTATAGCTTTAGCTCACGCGGGATGGCGCGGAACTGTCGGATGTATCGGCGAAAAGGTTATTAGAACTATGACCGATAACTTCTCGACTAACCCCGAGGATGTTGTTTGCGCTGTAGGTCCGGCGATTTCTAAATGCTGTTATGAAGTTTACGAAGCCTGCGCAAAGCAGTTCTATGACCTTAAAGATTTAGATAATTCTAAATTTATATTTCCGAAAAAGAATAATAAATATATGATTGATTTATTAGAAACGAATAAACAGATATTAATTCGCGCGGGAGTACCCGAGAGCAATATTACCGTAAGCGACCTTTGCACTAAGTGTAACAGCGATCTTTTATGGTCGCACAGGGCAACAGGCGGTAAGCGCGGAACAATGTGCGCGATGATGTGTATAAAAGAGTAAAGGATATTTTATGAACAGACGTATACTTAAATTTATCTCAGTTTTAATAATACTGCTTTATGTTGTAAGTATGTTTACAATTTCCGTATCTAACGCGGTAACTTATACCAACTCCAAGGGAAGTGTCAAAGTTGTCTGCGGAAAATACAGCAAGAAATTTAAAGCTAAAAAATACGGCAGAAACTTTTCGCGAGCTTTAAACGAAGCGTTAAATACCGCCCGTAAGAAAGCGAGCGCGTCTAAGCCCGCGGTAGTAACCGTGTCTAAGGGTAACTATAAGCTTGACCGTACAATTAAAATCTACAGCAATACCACCCTAAAGGCTAAAGGCTGTACCTTTAAGTATTACGGAAATCTGCTTCGAAACGGCTACAGCGGGGCTTCGAGCGTATCGGGATATAACGGTTCCTCCAATATCACGATAGACGGCGGAACATGGGACGCGGCTGTGCCTTATTCTCAGGCGGGTACCGCTAACTGGCGTATCCAACATTCAACCCTGCGATTCGGGCATTGTAAGAATATAACAATTAAAAACTGTACCTTTAAAAATAACTACAACTGCCACGACATTGAGTTCGGCGGGGTAGATAACGGTAAGATTACCAAGTGTAATTTCTATAACGATAAGGGAGTTAATATCTTTAAGAATGACGGCGGCAGAGAGGCTATCCAGCTTGACGTAAACACTTCGGAAGCTATGCCCGAGTTCAGCAAGTACGATAATACTCCGACTAAAAATATAACTCTCAGCTACTGTAATTTTAAAAACAAATTCCGCGCGATCGGAAGCCACCACGCCGTTTTAGGTAATACTTTCGACAATATTAAAGTCCATCATAATTATTTCAGAAACATCGGAGGAATCACGGTTTACGGAGTGTACTGGACTAACTCTAAGATTTACAGCAACACAATGGATTATGTAGGTCTGGGTGTAGATATGAGAACTATGACCACGGGCAGCGGTTATAATTTTTATAATAACAAAAACCTCACCTGTAAAAAATGCGACAAAATCGTAAAGAACTCCAAAACTTATATCTACGATAATAAAATTACTCTTAGGAAAAAGAATAATACCTACGCGCGCGCCTGCGGTATAAGGGTAATGGGCGACTATTACGCTAAAAATGATAAGAAAACAGGCGTTAAGGCGGGTACTTATAAGGTGTATAACGTAAACGTCGGACTTAACGCCAACAATACAAGTAAACCTAATATTATTAAAGGCAACGTAGCCGTAGGTATACAGCTCAACTATGCTGTTAATTCCAATATCTGTAATAATGAGATTAACGCCGACGGCTCGGTTTCCGAAACCTCTAACGGTATCGAGGTTAAAGGATGTGAAAACGTTAACGTGTCAATGAACACCGTTAAGAACGGTAAGCTCGACGCGGCTCGCGGCATCTATCTTACTCCGACAGCCGCAGGTATCGGTAACAATAAAATCACCGTCACAGGCAATACTGTTAAAAATTTCAAAAGCTCCGGAATTTATATGTACTCGTCCGATGATACTTCGGTAAAAAATAATAACGTGTCTAATGGCGACGATATGGGTATTTCCGTAAGAACTTCCGATAATAATATTGTCGAGAATAATACGATAACCAAGGCTAAACTCTCAGCCGTAGCGGTATATTCCGCGAGTAACAATACTACCGTTAAGGATAATCAGATAACGTCATCCAACGGCACAGGCGTTAAACTAAAGCAAGCCGTCGGTACAAATATCGAGGGTAACGATATTACCGACAGCGGCGAGTACGGAGCGTTATTCCGCGAGAGCCTAGACACTCAGTTTATCGAGAATAATATCGATAACACTGAGTCTTACGGAGTTCGTATTAATTACGGTTCCAACAATACAACTCTTTACAATAACAGCATCTACTCTCCGAATGCCGAATGTGTTTATTTGAACGGCGCTAACGATACTACTAAAGAAGTCGAAAAATCTTTAGAAGTTACCAATAATTATCTCAATACTGATGAGAATAAAGCAGCGGTTGTCGTTACTCAGGACAATATCGCCGCGAGGATTTACTCGAACTTCCGTAACGATGGTAAGGATTTATTCTATTCGTTCAAGGGCGACGGCGAAAAGAAATTCTCGAACGTCTATGATACAATCGAGGTTGACGACTTAACCCTTAAAAAGTTCGAGGGTTATAATATGCTAAGCTGGAACTTCCTTGGAAGCGAGATTTACTATCGTGTCTACAGGGAAGACGAAACAGGAACAAACCTTATTACCGATACACCTGAGCATTTCTGTATGGATAACGACTTGTTCCGAAAAGAAGTTCCTACCGAAACCGAAAGCACTTCTCCCGATAAAGACGCCGTTTCCGAAAGACTCAATATTTTATCTTATTCGGTATCGCCTTATAAAGCGTTCTCGAATGTAAAATATTTAGGTGAGGCTATTTCTATTAAAACCAATATTTAGTGTTTATTAAATATTATGCGGAACAGGGCAGCTCAAATGAGCTGCCCTGTTTGTAATATACGTTTTTAAATAAAATTAACCTTTTCTACCTTAAACTCCTTGCCGTTTAGGTAATTTAAAATCCCGGCGTCTGATTTAAAGTTAAATCTGAGCTTATAAGCGTAGAGCGCTTGATACTTACCGGATTTAATAAAGTTCTTTTTGTTTTTACCGTATTTTGTATCGTTGACGAGCGGATGTCCGATAAAAGCCATATGTGCTCTTATCTGGTGAGTTCTGCCTGTGTGCAGGTGAATTTCCGCAAGCGAGGTGTTTTTATCCGAACTTAAAACCTTGTACTCGGTAATAATCTTCTTAGAATTTTCGACAGGCTTTTTAAACACCTTTACGGTATTAGTGCTGTTATTTTTTATAAGGTATCCCTCTAAAATACCGCTGTCGTATTTAGGCTTACCGCATAGCTTGCACAGGTAATATTTCTCAATTTCCCTCGTACGCATTTTTTCGTTGAGAATTCTCAGTGCCTGAGCGTTTTTAGCCGCTATGACTATTCCGCCTGTATTTCTATCGATACGGTTAACTAAAGCGGGGGAGAATGAGCTTTCTTTTTCGGGATTATACTCGCCCTTTTTGTAGAGGTAATGCTGAACCCTCATAACCAAGCTGTCGAAGTGATAGCTTTTATCCTGGTGAACTAAAACGCCCTGCTTTTTGTCTATGAGTAAGATGTTTTCGTCCTCATAAACGATATTTAGCTTATCGGGAGCCTTTAAAAACTCGTAGCTTTTCTCGGGATTATCCTCAAAAAATTCGTCCTTAATATATAGCGTAAGAATATCGCCGGCTTTAATGAAGTCGGCTTTATCGCATTTTTTACCGTTTAGCTTTATGTATTTAGTTCTAATGTACTTGTACATAAGCGACTTCGGCATCGTCTTAAATCTTTTGCTTAAAAACTTATCGAGCCTCTGACCGCCGTCGTTTTCTTTAATCTCTATAGTTCTCATAAAAGTTATTATAATATTTTCACAAAAAAATTGCAAGAATTTCTATAAAATTATATATAGAATTTATAATACTAAAGTGCTAAAATACTAGTGTATAGTTTTTTATATAGAGGTGATTTATTTGAAATTAACAAGAAAACTTTTAAGCGTAGTTCTATCGTTACTGTTAATAATCTCAATGGTATTGATAGTTTCTACCGCGGCAAACGCTGCTTCGGGCGACACGATTTACTTCGAAAAGCCTGAAAGCTGGGATGACACTATTTACATCTATTACTGGGAAGGTTCGGGTTCTAAACCGTCCTCGCTTTACGACTACGAGTTTACTCACGTAAGCGGTAACATCTACAGCTATACCTGTAAAGCGTCATTCTCCAAGTTCTTAATCGACGACGGACAGTCAGGTAAGCATCAGACAGTCGATTTGGACTTCCCCGGCGACGGATATATCTGTAAGGTATTATCCACGGGAAGAAACAACGATTACGGCAACTACTGTAACGACGCCGAGTGGAGCAAATTCGAGGGCGTATCCGACAGCGTAAGCGTTTCAGCTTCTCCTAAGGGCTGCGATTTTATGAACTCTATCGACGTTACCTTAGGCGTTACTAAAGCCGACAGAGGTACTTACAGTATCAACGGAGCAACCGCTGTAAGCTACACCAACGGTACTAAAATTACCCTCGGCGAAAACGCTAACGTAGGCGATAAGATTTCTCTAACTTTAACGGCGGGCGATGGGGAAAATTCCGCTACCGAGACCTATATCTACACTAAGACTTCTTCTCCTGTAGCTTCCTCAATCGTTTACTTCGATAACTCCGCGTTTAACTGGGACGAGGTTTATCTCTATTCCTACGGCACAGCCGAGAACGCCGAATGGCCCGGCGAGAAAATGCAGAAAGCCGATAACGGACTTTATTACTACACATTCTCATCAAAGTTCGCTAACGAAAATATTATCGTAAACAACGGTAAAGAGGAAGAGGAAAAACAGCAGTATCCCGCAAACAGCGGTCTGCCGATTAAAAAGGGCGAGTGTAAATACCTTACCGCCGATAAGGATTGGGTGGATTACGGTACTCCCGACGGACAGCCCGCGGGCTTCGCCTATACCGCCGACAAATCTTCCTTTAAAGGCGATACAATGAACGTAAAAATCGGTCTCAAAAACGCCGTTAAGGGCACTTATCAGATTGACGGCGGAACTCAGTTCGAGTACACCGATACTACAGTAGTTTCCGTAGGTCAGGGAGCTGTCGGCAATAAGGATATTAAGCTTACCCTTACCGCCACATCCTCCACAGGCGATACTACTTCAAAAACTTTCACTTATAGAAAAACCTTTACTCCGTCAAAAACCACATTCTCATCCTCGTCCGACGGACATACAACCGAAGCTGTTGACGGCAAGTACAGCACTAACCCGAATATGCAGCTCGGAAAAAACAAAACTATTACCGTAGACGGAAATCCGTCCGACTGGGACAGCTCGATGATTATCGCTCAGGGCGTAGCTAACGACGACCCGAGAGTATATATGCCTTCCGCTATGCACGAGCAGCCTTGGGACGATTACGCACTCTACGCAGCTTGGGATAACGACAATCTCTACTTTATGTGGGAGATGGCTAATACTACCTACGTAGTATCTCCGTCCGATAACTTCGCCGCTTCTAAAGAATCGCGTCCGTGGCGTAACTCTATCCCGATGTACATCGCTCTAAGCGTTGATCCTAAAATTCACGCCGACGGTACAGCTTGGGGTACCGATAAAAAGTCAGGCGCGGAGTTTACAAACCCGTTCGTATGGGGTTGTGTAGGCGGTACCGCTAAAGACGGCGGAGTCGGCTTTAAGACTAATGTTGATACACTTATCGCTTTCGATACAAATAACTCCAACGGCGGTTCGTCAATCTTCAAGGCTGATAAATACGACGCCGCTAACGATAACTATATGTTCAACTACGACACAGCTATTCCTATAGGCGTTACATCTTTTGAAAAACAAGATAACCAAAACGGCTTTAAGATAGCTAAGGACTACGGTACATTATCCGACACTATGATCGGCGTAGGCGGAGCTAAAGGCTCCCATACCGTGGGCGACAGTCTCAGCGAAACTTCAAACTGGGTTGATTTCTTCGACTTGGGCTATAAAAACGACCACGGCTTTATCTACGAAATTGCTATTCCGCTCAAGAATTTAGGAATCGACAAGAGCTATATCGAATCCAAAGGTATCGGCGCGATGCAGATTTTAACCTACGGTACATCGGGTATGGACTGCTTACCTTATGACGCTACTATGCAGGATAACGCTGACGTAGAGTACAGCTACGATCCCTCAACCTCTCACGAGAAAGAGGATGTAGATACTATCACTGTTCCTCTGGCTCGTGTAGGTGCGTTATTATCCGACACTGTAGTTAAAGAAGCTCCCTTCGAGGTTAACTTCGGCGCGGATAAAGCCGGAACTCAGGGCGTAGGCTCTGATATTAAGCTTATCGCCGAGGCTTATAACGGCGAAGCGGCTTCCTACAGCTTTACTGTTAACGGAAGCACAGTCCAGAACTCCGCTTCCGATACTTATAACTGGAAACCTACCGCAAAGGGAACTTACGATATAGGCGTAACCGTTACTTCCAAGAACGGCAAGACGGCGACAGCTTCAAGCAAGCTTAATATCGGTGACGAGCCTGTAGTTGTTACGGAACCTCCTACAACTGTTCCCAAACCGACTGTAGCTCCTGAACCCACTGAATCTCCTAATCCTACCGGTACTCCTTTGCCGACAGTTACTCCCAGACCTACCGACGCTACCGAAACAGGCGAAGCTCCCAGATCTACCGACGCTACCGAAACGGGCGAAGCTCCCACACCTACCGGCAATCCGACAGTAGATCCGAATCCTACAGACGACGGCACTATACCTAACCCGTCAGTTAACCCCGAAGTTCCGACAACCGAACCCGTTGAGACTTCGAGCGTTAATCCCACTGCGGCTCCCGTACCCTCGGGCGAGACAACTCCGTCTCAAGTTAATCCGACCGTTGCTCCTGACCCCGTAGTTACCACACCGACCTCACCGTCACCCTCGGTAACTGATCCGACAGAAAAGATTACTTCTAAGAAAGCTAATCCTGTTAAGGTAACGGCTAAGAAAAAGACTGTAAAGGCTAAAAAGCTCAAAAAAGCTAAGAAAACAGTTAAACCTCTTACCGTTAAAAAGGCTCAAGGAACTATAAAAATCACTAAGGTTAAAAAGGGTACTTCCACTAAGATTTATAAGAAGATTAAAGTCAACAAAAAGACAGGCGCTATTACCTTTAAGAAAGGTAAATACGCTAAAAAGACTTATAAGATTAAGCTGAAGATTTACGTTAAGGGCAACAGTAAATATAAGGCTAAAACGATTAATAAGATTGTTAAGGTTAGAATTAAATAGGATTTAGGATGTAGGATTTAGGTTATAGTTTAATTTACGTCAGTATTTTCGGAAACTATCCGTTAATACTGACGTTTTTTATTACTGTAGGGAACGAGTTCCACCTCGTTCCGAGCCGAGTTTTACTATACCGTCGAGTTATCCTTTCGCCAACGGCGAAAAACACCGTTAATTTGCACAATTTTCGTGCCTTATCTTTGTGCACATCAGAGAAACTCCTTAGTGGTATAATTTTTTTAGAAAATATTGAAACTTTTTTACGAGTTATTAACACTACTATAGTGAAAGGGTATTTAAAGGAGGTTTTATTATGAAAAAGCTTTTATCATCAGTATTAATACTTACTATTCTCGCTGGTGTTTATAACGCCGCGCCTGTTTACGCTGTTTCGAAACCTAAGCTTACCGTAAAAAATACAAGCAGCGGAATAAAGCTTAGTTGGAAAAAGAACGGTTCCAAAAAGTTTAAAATACTTCGTAAGGCGGGAAAAGGCAGCTATAAAACCCTTAAAACCGTAAAGAAAAAATACACCTTTACCGATAAGACGGTTAAGTCCGGTCAAATGTATTACTATAAGATTACCGCCGGCAAAAAGACTTCCGCAGTTAAAAAGATTATGTATCTAAGTACGCCAGAATTAAAAATCATCGAGGAACCCGGAGGAGAAATTCGTATTTACTGCGGAGAAAAAGATGGAAACTATGAGAAATATGAAACATATAAGGAAATAAATGGTTCAAAAGGATTTGAGATATATCAGGCAGAAGTAAAGAATAATAAAACAGGAAAATATAAGAAAATAGAACCTTTATATGAAGGCGGAGAATACGCTACATTATTTGTATTGCCTA
>JAHKZS010000025.1 GCA_020626545.1 bacterium | reverse complement strand
TTGGATACACTGCGCTTTTCGTAGCCCTTGAGGTCTACTATCGCGAGCATTTCCTTGACGCGTCTTTTAATCTCGTTTTTGGGAAGTTTTTTAATCTTCATACCGAAGGCGATATTGTCGAACACGTTTAAGTGAGGGAATAGAGAGTACTTCTGAAACACCGTGTTTACATTCCGCTTATAAGGCGGAAGTCCGTTAATCTTCTCGCCCTCGAATGTAACAGTACCCTGTTCGGGCTCTAAAAATCCTCCGATAATCCTAAGCGTAGTGGTTTTACCGCAACCGCTCGGACCGAGGATAGTTAAAAATTCTTTGTCCTTTATGTCGAGGTCAATATGGTTAAGTATTACCTCGCCGTCGAACTCGACGAATATATCTCTTAAGGAAATTATTACATTGTTTTTGTTGTTTGCCATTTATGTACTCCTGAAAGGTGATTTTTTAAATTTATATTATAGTATATTAATACCGCACAATATTATAATTTTTTTTACGGTAAAAGTCAATGAAAAATAGTATCAGTTATAAACCATTGGTCGTTTTTAGCAAAATACACAAAATTAAACCTTGTTATTGGTTAAAAAAAGATATATACATATTTTGTGTTTTTTGGTATAATTAATGTGATAAAACGTGTACTGGGTGAAAAAGTATTGCGTTAATTTTAGAAAGGAGTTTTGAAAAATGAAAAAACTCAAAGGTATATTGAGCATATTTATGGTGCTCGCTTTACTTTGTTCATCTTTCGCTTTCGCGTTATCGGCTCAGGCTGCCGAAACCGCTAAAAGTGAAACAGGACTTGAAACAAAGCTTCAGGACAATATCTCCGACGGTGTAATCTTACACGCTCTCTGCTGGGGATATTCATCTATCGAAAAGAACATCCCCGCTATCGCGGCGGCAGGCTATTCGGCTGTACAGGTATCGCCTGTTCAGCAGCCTAAGGATATGAACACCTCCACTAACGTATCAGGTCAGTGGTGGAAAATGTATCAGCCTGTAAGCCTTTCGCTCGCTAAGGACAGCTGGGTTGGAACAGCCGCACAGCTTAAATCTCTCTGTACTACAGCTCATCAGTACGGTGTAAAGATTATCTGCGACGTTGTAACTAACCACTTAGGCGCGACAAGTGAAAAGAGCTACGAGAGCAAGCCTTATATTAAGCTTGCCGACGAGGTTAAGACTTACGAGTCTACTTTATGGAACGGTACGGGTATGGTTCAGAACAACCCCTATTTCCATAATCCTTCGGGTGAAGCCAGCGACGGTGACGCAAGAGCCGTTACACAGCTCGTCTCCTCTAAGTGCCCTGACCTCAACACAGGTAACACAACTGTCCAGAACCGTGTTATAAGCTTACTCAAAGAGTGTATCGACGCCGGCGCTGACGGCTTCCGTTTCGACGCGGCTAAGCATATCGAGACACCCGCCGACTCAAGCATTTCTCCTAACAACTACTGGACTAATGTTATAAACGGCGCTAACTCCTACGCTTCCGGTAAGGGTAAATCAATCTTCTATTACGGCGAGGTTCTTAACACTCCCGGTAACGGAAGAGCTATCTCCGGCTATACTAACTTAAACGGCGGTAAATACCGTGTAACAGATAACCAGGCTTCCGCGAGTGTACGCGGCGGCGTTACAGGCAAGAACGCTTCCACAGCCGCTAACCTCAACTGCTCTAAAGCGGGCGGTAACGGCAAGGCTGTAGTATGGGCAGAGTCTCACGATACATTCCTCAACACAACAGGCGAGTCCACCGCGGGCGTAAGCAACTCCGATATCGTTAAGACATGGGCGTTACTCGCGGCTCACAAGGACGCTCTCCCGCTTTACTTCGCTCGTACAACAAGTATGCAGATGGGCGGAGCGGCTACAGATACTACTTATAAGAGCACAGCAGTAGCCGAGGCTAATAAGTTCCACAATAACTTCGTAAACGAAAGTGAAAAGTGCGGCGCCAGCGGCAGCATCGCTTACGTAGCAAGAGGTACAAAGGGTGTAGTTTTAGTTAACACCAACGGTACTACAGCAAGCGCTTCCGTAAGCGGAACAGGCCTCGCTGACGGCAACTATAAAGATATGATTACAGGTAACGTGTTCAGAGTTTCCGGCGGTACTGTAACAGGTAACATCGGTTCGACCGGTGTAGCTGTTGTAGCTCAGGGCGACACAACTCCGATGGCTTACGCTGACCAGGAAACACAGACCTTCAAGGGCGATACTCTTACAGTAGGTCTTTCTCTTACAAACGCTACAAGCGGTACATATCAGCTCGAAAACTATACTCCCAAATCATTCACAGGTTCTCCCAAGATTAAGATCGGTTCCGATTATAAGAAGGGCGAAACTATCAAGCTTACTCTTACAGCGACAGACGGCAAGACTACTACTTCTTCCGTTTATTACTATACTAAGTCTGTAGCTACAGGCTCGGGCGTTTACGTAATCGTTCCCGCCACTGCCGTAACTCAGGCAAGATGGACAGCTCCGCTTTACTGCTATATGTTCGACCAGGATTCAGGTAACGGACTTACAGTCGGCGGACAGGTTTACAAGAATGCCGCTTGGCCGGGCGAGGAATTAGAATACGATTCCAAGACTAACGTATATTACCTCGAGGTAAGCAACAACTCCTGTATCTCCGAGAAAACCACTAAGGTTTCTAACGGCCAGGTAACAGGCTCAGCTGACCCCGTAGCTTCTAACTTCAACCTCGCTAATTCTACAAAGACTCACGTAATTATCAGCGACTCCGCTAAATCTTCGGGCGGCGTATCTCAGGGTAACCAGTATCCGCCCTCAACCTCGAGAAAAACTCTCGACCTCGGCGGTACAACTCATAAATTAACAAGCATTTCCAACGGTACTTGGACTACTTCTACAGAAGTACCCGGACAGTCCTCAACTCCTGTAGCCGCTACAGAAGTTACTAAGGGCAACTCCTCTGAGCAGCCCACAACAGTAGCTCCTACTCCGACAACAACCGACGCTCCCAAGCCGACTGAACCGGTTACAACTATTCCTGTATCGGGCGACAGCCTCTACGGCGACGTTAACGGCGACGGCAATATCTCTATCAAGGACGCTACAGCTATTCAGAAGCACGTAGCTCAGCTCGAGCTTATTCCCGCGGCAAGACAGCCCTTAGCTGACGTTAACGGCGACGGCAACATCTCTATTAAGGACGCTACAGCTATTCAGAAGTATGTTGCTAAAATAGCTGACTCTAACTCAAGAGCGGGTCAGGCGTACAGCGGCGGCGGTTCTGTAACTCCCACACAGGCTCCCCAGCCCGCTACTCAGGCTCCCCAGCCCGAAACACAGGCTCCTCAGCCCGAAGAAACTTATACACTTTATATAAAGACACAGCTTTCCTGGATCAGCTCTCAGGGCAGCGAGCCGTTCGTTTATGATAACAGTACAGGCGAAAGCTACCTTATGGTTAAGGATGAAAGCGCTTATCCCGAGGTATTCTCGGCTGAAGTTCCCAAGAGTGTTTCTGATGTAACATTCTACCGCGCGATGTCCGCTACAACTCCCGATATGGGCTATAACGCTGTTGAGGGAATCACTGTTTCACCGACTAACAACTGTATTACTCTTGTTGAAGCGTCTAAAGAAGGTATTGAAACAACCCTCGGCGCCGAAGTCGGTCCTTATGTAGCTGAAGAAAAACCTTCTGAGGGTGTATCGACAATTTACGTATTAAATGACGTGGGTTGGCCCGCTGTGTATGTACATGGTTGGGGTAAAGGAATCGACGGTCAGGTTGATATGGAAAATATCGGCGGAAACGTTTGGAAATTAGACCTTCCGGAAACCGTTTACGGCGATTCCGGCGAATTCTTCCTCTTCAAAGGAACCGTGGCAGGCGTATGGGACGACAGTAAGAAAACCCCCAATTTAAAAATTACCGATAATAATAACTACTACAAGCTCAGCACGGGCGAGTGGTCAAAGTACACAGGTTAACTCCGTTAACCGATCAACTAAATTATTAAGAGGCTGTCGCTGACAGCCTCTTTTCTTCATATTTCATATATAGAAATTTTTTCTACCTATATATAAATATTATTATTAATATTATTATAATTATTATTATATGTAGAAGATTTTTCTAACCCCCTAGAAGATTTTTCCAGGGGGTTAGAAATATTTTCCAGGGGGTTAGAAGATTTTTCTACCCCCATTATCAAATAATTTAACTTTACTGAATAATATAAAAACCTCTGACCATAATAACGTCAGAGGTGATTTTATGAGATACAGCGAAAAGAAAAGAAGAAGCCGAAAGGAAAGAGCAGGGTTCTTCACCGCGTTATCAATTTGTATCATAGCCGTCGGAATGGCGGCGTATTCGACGTATACGAGCCTTACAGGCGTTTTTGACAACGACGCGAGTGAAACCCTGGCTGTAGAAAATATCGTAACAGGCGTTACAGAAACGGAAAAGAAAACTACATCCGCTACCGAGACTACCGAGAAAGAAACCGAGCCGACGGAAACCGCGACCGAGGCGACGGAATTCGAGGAAGAAACCGCTCCCAAGGAAACCAAATCGGCTGTACAGACGATGGCTGCCGTGAACTCGACCTTATCCTATCCGCTCGATAAGAAAAAGGTCTTAAAGGAATACAGCGAGGAAACCGTTTACAACAAAACCCTCAATCAGTGGCAGGCGCACACGGGCGTTGATTTAGCGTGCGACGAGGGAGATAACGTCTACTCGATGGGCGACGGCGAGGTAAAGAAGATTTATAACGACGATATTCTCGGCAAAACAATCGTGGTGAAAGCGCCTACTTATACCGCTTATTACAGCGGACTTTCGGGTAACGTGAAAGTGGAAAAAGGAAGCGTCGTTAAAACAGGCGATACCCTCGCTACCGCGGGAGATATCCCCGGCGAAAGCTTGGACGGAAAGCATATTCATATAGCCGTTAAGGTTAACGGACAGTATGTCGATCCGCTGTCCTTAATCAATAACGACGAATAAAGCCCTCGTTTCGTTCAGGGGCAAAGAAAAAGAGGCTTGAAAAAGTCTCTTTTTTCTTACGGTTTATTGGCAAATTTTTCTTGAATGAAATAGATTTTAGCGTTATAATTATATTGTAACCATTTAAATAAAAAGATAAAGGAGTTTTGATTATGGCAGACAGAATTATTCTGAATATGGTTTCTCACCATGGAAAAGGAGCGATTAACGAAATCCCTAAAATCGCTCAGACTAAGGGCTTTAAGCATATCTTCATATGCTCCGATCCCGATTTAATTAAGTTCAATGTTACCTCTAAGGTAACAGACCTGCTCGACGAGGCTAAAATCCCCTATACTGTTTATTCGGGAATTAAGCCCAATCCGACTATCGAAAACGTAAAAGACGGCGTAGAGGCGTTTAAGGCGTGCGGAGCCGACTCGATTATCACAATCGGCGGCGGTTCTTCTATGGATACCGCTAAGGCTATCGGCGTTATTATCACTAACCCCGAGTTTTCCGATGTACGCTCGCTCGAGGGCGTAGCTCCGACCAAGAACCACGCTGTACCGACAATCGCCGTTCCGACTACCGCGGGTACTGCCGCCGAGGTTACTATTAACTACGTTATCACCGATACCGAAAAAGAGCGTAAATTCGTATGCGTTGACGAGCACGATATCCCCGAGGTCGCTATCGTAGACCCCGATATGATGTCCTCAATGCCCAAGGGTTTAACAG
>JAHKZS010000197.1 GCA_020626545.1 bacterium | reverse complement strand
GTATAATAATTAATTGTTTAATGCGCTTGAAAGGGTGATTATATGTTATATAACAGCACTGAAAATAAAAACGAAGTTGTATCGGCTTCACAAGCTATCGCTCAAGGTATTTCTAAAGACGGTGGACTGTTTGTTCCTCAGAAATTACCGAGTTATGATACTGATACTTTAAAGAGTTTTCTCGGTCTTAATTACAAAGGAATAGCTAAGAAAGTTTTTAAAGATTTTCTGACTGATTTTACCGAGGAAGAAATTGACGATTGTGTAAATAAAGCTTATACAGCCGCGAAATTCGAAAGCGATAATCCCGCTCCGATTTCGTATAAAAAATATAACGGTAATGATGCTAATATTCTTGAGTTATGGCATGGACCTACATGCGCGTTTAAGGATATGGCTTTACAGATTTTACCTCATTTATTAACTAAATCTTTAAAGAAAACCAACGACGGTAAAGATGCCGTAATTCTTGTCGCGACTTCTGGCGATACCGGAAAAGCTGCTTTAGAGGGTTTTAAAGATGTAGATCACACTAAGATTATTGTTTTCTATCCTGTAGACGGCGTAAGCCCTATGCAGAAACATCAGATGACCACTCAGGATGGTTCTAACTTATGTGTGTGCGCTATAGAGGGTAATTTTGACGACGCGCAAACAGGCGTTAAGAAAATCTTTACTACAGAAGAAATTTCCGAAAAACTAAGCAATAACAATATGATGTTCAGCTCAGCGAACTCAATCAACTGGGGAAGACTTTTGCCTCAGATCGTTTATTATATTTCATCTTACTGCACACTTGTTAATGATAATAAGATTAAACTCGGAGATAAAATTAACGTAGTAGTTCCTACCGGTAACTTCGGTAATATACTCGCGTCCTATTACGCTTATTGTATGGGGTTACCTGTTAATAAGTTTATCTGCGCGTCTAACTCCAATAACGTCTTGACTGACTTTATAAACACAGGCGTTTATGATAAAAATAGAAATTTCTTTACAACTATCTCACCTTCTATGGATATTTTAGTATCTTCTAATCTCGAAAGACTTCTCTATAAACTCTCGGGTGATAATGATGTTGTTACTAAAGATTGGATGACTAAGCTTAAAACCGAAGGAAAATACGAGGTCACAAACGAAGTTAAGGAAAAGATTAAATCTTCTTTCTACGGCGGTTATTGTGACGATAACGAAACTAAGTCAACTATCGCTAAGATGTTTAAAGACGAAAAATACCTCTGTGATACTCATACAGCTGTAGCTGTTTCGGTATATAATAAATACGTAGAAGAAACAGGGGATAAGACTCCCACAGTTATCGCTTCCACAGCGAGCCCGTATAAATTCTCGAAATCAGTTCTTGAAGCCGTTAACGGTTCCTGTGATGATTTAAGCGAGTTTGATATGGTAGATAAACTCAACGAGATAACGGGAACAGCGATTCCTAAACCGCTTTTAAGCTTAAAGGATAAAAAATCTCGTTTCGGTGACGTAGTTAAATCAGAAAATATGCCTGAATATGTGCTCAAAACTTTAGGTGTTAAATAAATGCTTTTTACTATAGGCGATTTACATTTATCGCTCGGCACAGATAAACCAATGGACATTTTTCACGGTTGGGATAATTATCTTGAACGTCTGACCGAAAACTGGAAACGTATTGTTAATGACGACGATACCGTTGTTATTGCCGGTGATATTTCCTGGGCAATGAAGCTTTCCGAATGTGAGAAAGATTTTTCTTATATAAATTCCTTGCCCGGCAATAAAATCTTATTAAAAGGTAATCACGATTACTGGTGGGATACGGTTAGTAAAATCAATCGTTATCTTGGTGAAAATCAGTTCGATCGAATAAAAATCCTGTTTAACAATAGCTTTGAAATCGATGAATATAATATCTGCGGCACTAGAGGCTGGGGGATTGACTGTGAAAAAACCGAGGATATAAAAATTCTAAACCGAGAATGCGGCAGGCTAAAACTATCGCTCGACTCTGTTAAAGATAAAAGTAAAGAAACTATCGTATTTTTGCATTATCCGCCGATTTATGCCGATAACGTTTGTGAAGAAATAATAGACATTCTTAAAGAGTATAATATTAACAAGTGTTATTACGGTCATATTCATGGCAGCAAAATGATTAAAGCGGCTTTTAACGGCAAGTACGAGGGAATAAAATTTAAACTGATTTCCTGCGACGCTGTTAAATTCACGCCGACGCTTGTAAGATAAGCAATTTATAATAAATATATATTGCTTAAAATATATAATAATGGTATAATAAATCAAATGTTTAAAAACTATGGAGGAATCAAAAATGAGTTTAATTAATTCAACAAAACTTGATGAGGCTAATAAATACGAATTAGAGGTAAAGGTAGAGAAAGAAACCTTTGCCGCGGCTACTATTAAAGCTTATAAAAAGCAGGTTAAAAACATTAATATTCCCGGATTCAGAAAAGGAAAAGCTCCTAAGCATATTATCGAGAGAATGTACGGCAAGGGCGTATTTTATGATGACGCTATCGAAGATACATATCCCTCAGCTTTAGCCGACGCTACTGTAGAGGCCGAGTTAAAGCCTGTAAGCGTAGATGACCTTTCTGTAGGCGAGGTAAGCGAGGATGGTTATACATTCAAAGCTAAGGTTACTGTAGCTCCTGAGTTAACGGTTGACGGTTATAAAGGAATCGAAGTAGAGAAATTGTCTACAGAGGTTACAGACGAGTTAGTAGATGAAGAACTTCAGGCTGTACGTGAAAGAAACGGTCGTATGGTTACTGTTGAGGACAGAGCAGCTGAGAACGGCGATACTACAGTTATCGACTTCGAGGGATTCGTTGACGGCGAAGCTTTCGAGGGTGGTAAGAGTGAAAACTATAACTTAAGATTAGGCGACGGAAACTTTATCCCCGGTTTCGAGGAAGCTATCGTTGGACATAAAACAGGCGAAGAGTTTACTATCGACGTAACTTTCCCCGAGGATTATAACGCAGAAAATCTCGCAGGTAAGGAAGCTCAGTTTAAAATTAAACTTCACGAGATCAAGACTAAGGAACTTCCCGAAGTTGACGATGAATTTGTTAAGGATGTTTCGGAGAAAGATACTCTTGACGAGTACAAAGAGGAGCTCAAAGAAAAGGTTGCTAAGCGTTTAGAGGAGCAGGCTGAAAAAGATTTCGACGATAAGCTCACGGAAGCTTTAGAGAAGCTCGCTGTAGAGGAAATCCCCGAAGCTATGTACGATAACGAAGTAAGAGATATGCTCAATGAGTTTGATATGAGATTACGTTCTCAGGGTATGGATCTTGCTACTTATATGAAGTACACAGGTATGGATCAGGGCGCTATCGAAGCTACATATAAACCCCAGGCTGAAAAGAGAGTCAAGATTCGCTTAGTTCTCGAAGCTATCGGCCGTCAGGAGAAAATTGAAGTTACTGACGAAGATGTTGAGAAAGAGTACGAAAAGCTTGCTGACGCATACAAAGCAAAGGTTGATGAGGTTAAGACTTATATCTCAAAAGAAGCTTTATCCGAGGATATTAAAGTAGAAAAAGCTATGCAGCTTGTAAGAGATAACGCTAAAGTAAAATAATTTGAATAAACTTTAATTAAAAGCCAATTATATACAAGAAAGGAAGATTCATATGGCATTAGTACCTTATGTAGTTGAACAGACAAATCGTGGTGAGCGTTCATATGATATTTATTCTCGTCTTTTAAATGACAGAATCATTATGCTTACTGAGGACGTTAACAGCGCCAGCGCAAGTGTAATTGTCGCTCAGTTATTATATCTCGAGGCTCAGGATCCTACCAAGGATATCAGCCTTTACATCAACAGCCCGGGCGGTTCTGTTACCGACGGATTCGCTATTTACGATACAATGAATTACATTAAATGTGATGTAAGTACAATTTGTATGGGTATGGCGGCAAGCATGGGAGCCTTCCTTTTAGCCGCGGGCGCAAAGGGTAAGAGATACGCTCTGCCTAATTCAGATATTATGATTCACCAACCCTCAGGCGGAGCTCAAGGTCAGGCTACTGATATGGAAATCCATACTAAACATATACTCGATACTAAAAAGAGATTAAACGAGATTCTCGCCAAAAATACAGGTCAGCCTGTAGATGTTATCGCCAAGGACACTAACCGCGATAACTTTATGACAGCTCAGCAGGCTCTCGAGTATGGGTTAATTGATAAGGTATTTGAGAAAAGATAAATTAGGACATAAAGGTTAGCGAGGAAAAAATATGTCTAATGGTGATAAAAACATTTATTGTTCTTTTTGCGGTAAACCGCAGGAGTTTGTCGGTAGGTTAATTAAAGGTAACGGTTCGTACATCTGCGATCAGTGTGTTGAATTGTGTATCAATATCCTTGAGGATACGGATATTGATTTTCAGCCGTCCACAGATGAGAACAACAAAGATAACAGCTTTGAGCTTCCGAAACTTTTAAAACCTGTTGAGATTAAAGAGATACTCGATGAGTACGTTATAGGGCAGGATAACGCTAAAAAAGCTCTGAGTGTAGCGGTTTATAATCATTATAAACGTGTATTTAATAATGATAACGACGTTGAGTTCGCTAAAAGTAATGTTCTTCTTTTAGGTCCTACAGGAGTAGGAAAGACTTTGCTCGCGCAAACTTTAGCTAAAGCATTAGATGTACCTTTCGCTATCGCTGACGCAACCACGCTTACCGAGGCGGGATATGTCGGCGAAGATGTTGAGAATATTCTTCTTAAGCTTATACAAGCGGCTGATTTTGATATTGAAAAAGCCGAACGAGGCATTATTTATATCGACGAAATTGATAAAATAGCCAGAAAATCCGAGAATCCGTCCATCACTCGTGACGTAAGCGGTGAGGGAGTACAACAGGCGCTTCTGAAAATCTTAGAGGGCACAGTTTCTAATGTGCCTCCTACAGGCGGTCGTAAACATCCCCAGCAGGAGTTTTTACAGATTAACACTAAAAATATCCTGTTTATCTGTGGCGGAGCTTTTGACGGACTCGAAAAGATTGTAGAAAAACGCAAAGGCGCTTCTCTTGTAGGATTCGGCGCGAATGTCCAGGAAAAAGCCGTTTTAGATGAAACAGGTTGGATGAAGGATGTCGTTGCTCACGACTTGGTGAAATACGGAATTATTCCCGAGCTTGTTGGGCGTATTCCTGTAATTACCGCCTTAAACGGACTCGATGTAGACGCTCTTGTAAAGATTTTATCCGAGCCTAAAAATTCGCTTACTAAACAGTATAAAAAGCT
>JAHKZS010000024.1 GCA_020626545.1 bacterium | reverse complement strand
TCAGATAGTTAATCTTATGTCAGAATTATATTAAATTTGCAAGTCCTTATTTTAAACTTTTCTCAACCTGCATCATAATAGCGCATTCTATACGCTTTTTAAACAGCTTACAACCGTACTCATAAATTCCGTTAATTGAGCCTGTAGCATGGTAAGCGTTAGCCGCGCAGCCTCCGCTACAGTAAAGCTTAGCCCAGCAATCCTTGCACTCGGGGCGCGCGTAAGCGTTACATAGCTTAAACTCGTTTTGTTTCTCGGTATTTACAATACCTTTCCAAATATCGCCCATAAGGTATTTATCGTCGCCGACGAATTGGTGGCAGGGATACAAATCTCCCCAAGGTGTTACAGCGAAATATTCACATCCCGAACCGCAGCCTGAAATTCTTTTATAAATACAAGGACCGCTCTTTAAATCAATCATATAATGATAGAAAGTAATCGGTATACCCTCTTTTTCACGCTTGAGCATTTCCTTAGCTAATATTTCGTACTGCTCATATAAAACAGGTAAATCCTCCTCGGTAAGAGCGTAGGGATCGTTCGGAGCGCAAACAACAGGCTCCATAGATAATTCAGTAAAACCTAAATCTGCCATATGAAAAATATCGTTCGTAAAATCTACATTATTGTGAGTAAAAGTACCTCGAACATAATAGCCCTTATTGCCTCTACGCTCGACAAAATGCTGAAATTTCGGAACTATAGTATCGTAACTGCCCTGACCGTTGATTGTTTTTCTTAAATTATCGTGAATCTCTTTTCTGCCGTCAAGGCTAAGCACTACATTATGACACTCTTTATTCGCGAAATCTATAACTTCGTCGTCAACAAGCACTCCGTTAGTCGTTAGAGTGAATCTGAAATTCTTATCGTATTTCTTTTCGATAGAACGTGCGTACTCAACAATACCTTTTACAACATCAAAATTCATAAGAGGTTCACCGCCGAAGAAGTCAACCTCCAGATTATGCCTTTTACCGCTGTTTTCTATTAAAAAGTCAATCGCTCTTTTTCCGACCTCTAAACTCATTAAAGCCCGCTCGCCGTGGTATTTACCCTGACTTGCGAAACAATACTCACAGTTAAGGTTACAAGTATGGGCAATATGTAAACACAAAGCCTTAATAACGGTATTACGCTTCTTAAAATCAAACGCTAAATCAGAGTACTCGTCCTCGGTAAAAAGTTTACCGCTCTCCTCAAGTTCATTTATATCGGAAATACAGTCGTCTATATCTTCACGAGTTACATCGGAATATTTGGACTGAATCTCTTTATAAATAGTATTTATATCGTTATCCTTATACATAGAAATAATATCGTAAGCGACGTCGTCAACAACATGAACAGAACCGCTGAAAACATCCAAAACGATATTATGATTATTAAGTTTAAACTGATGTACCATTTCTAACCCTTCTAAAATATTATTCAAATAAAAGGAAAAGCCGTTTTACGCAAAAGCGAAAACGGCAGAAATCCTTAGTAATTATTACTCTTCGTTTAAGCACTTTTCGCACTGCTGATTAGCAACGCCGCATGAAGTTTTGCAAGCAGACTGACAAGAAGTCTGGCATTCACCGCAGCCGCCTTCAACTGTGCTTTTCTTTAAATCGCGAGTTTCGATAGTCTGAATTCTTTTCATAATATAGAACCTCCTTAGTTTATGTATAAATTTTATCATAATAAACAAGTAATGTCAACTTGTTATAAACACTTAACGTAAATAATCTCAGGTAGTTTATTTCGGGTACTTTGAATATTAACATTACTTTTAATCTGATTTAAAATATAATCAATTTCAGATTGAGTAATAACCTCGCCGGGTGTCAACAACGGGATTCCCGGCGGATAAGCCCATATGAATTCGGCGCAAACTCGATCTTTTGAATTTTTAAAATCTATTAATTCTTTATTTGCAATATTAAAATTACAAGTTTTTTTTGGAAGCTCGTAACTTAAACATTTATCAAATTCGGAAAAATATAAACTTGAATCAATATCTTTTAAAGCGTTTTCAAGAGTTTTATAATTAACAAAACTATCACAAACGCTGAATATTAAAACAACATAGTCTTTACATGCCATTTCAACTTCGATATTATATTCATTTCTAAGTATATCAGAAAGCTCTATACCGCTAATATTAGAATATCCCGTAAAAACAACAAGCTTTGTAATATCATCGTATTCAACAGCTTTAAGATATTTTAAATCGCTCAAGTTATTTTTTAACTTACTTTTTTCTTCGGCAAACTTCCCAAAAAGCTTTACGTTCTTAACCATAAAATCAAGACAATTTTCAATCGAAGCCATAAGAACATACGAAGGGCTTGAGGTTTCAAAAACTGATAATTTAATTCTAAAATCCTCAGCGCTAACTAAATTACCGTTAATATGAGCTAAAGCACACTGAGTTAAAGCGGGCAAGGTTTTATGCAAGCTCATAATAGTAATATCGGCGTATTTAACATAGTCTGTAATATGTGCGCCGTGAGCCGCGTCAACTAATACAGGTATATTGTATTTATGAGCAATATCAAAGATACCTTTAATATCAGAATTAACTCCCTCGTAAGTAGGCGAAGTAACGACAATTAATTTAGGATTAATTCGCGATATTTTTAATTCTAATATAGAATTATCAATACATTTAAAAATACCGTACTCGTCTGTATCAGGTAAAATATATTCAACTTCACCGCCGATAAGTTCAATTGCGTTATATACAGATTTGTGACAGTTTCTTGCTATTAACGCGGTATCTCCGCGTTTAAGCACTGTAGCTATACCCGCTAAAACACCAACAGTTGATCCGTTTACCAGCAAGAAAGAATTATCGCTGTTATAAATCTTCTTAGCTTTATTTTCTATATTTTTTATTAACCCCTCGGGACTATGCAGATTATCGAAGCCTTCTATCTCTGTAATATCTATATTATACGGAAAATTAGAGCCTAAAAGAGTTGTATTTCTTTTATGTCCCGGCATATGAAAAGGGATTCTTCTATTATCCTTAAGCTTATCGTACAACATTAAGCGTTACCGAATTCCTGCAATCTCAATTCTTTATTGTGGTCAAGCGCCCAGTCTATACTCCAGTAACTTGTAAATAACAGGAGTTTGTTACCCTTTAAGTCTTGAACACGTTTTGTATCGGAAGCTAAATCGAGCTGTTTAGGATCTAAATCATCATTCAGAATCCAGCGTATGAACTCAAAGGGAAGGTTTTCCATAATAATCTCGCAGTTGTACTCATTTTCGAGCCTGTACTTTAATACGTCGAATTGAAGCACGCCTACTACTCCTACTATAACTTCCTCCATACCTGCATCGAGTTCTTGGAAAATCTGAATAGCACCCTCCTGGGCAATCTGATTAATGCCTTTTATAAACTGCTTACGCTTCATAGTATCCTTTTGTCTTACAAGGCAGAAATGCTCAGGCGCGAAAGTTGGAATACCTTTATATTTTACTTTATGTTTAGCGGTACAAATTGTATCGCCGATCATAAATATACCTGGGTCAAATACGCCGATAATATCACCCGCGTACGCTTCGTCGATAACTTCTCTTTCCTGAGCCATAATCTGCTGAGGCTGAGATAGGCGCATTTTTTTATTTCCCTGCATATGATAGACGTCCATATCTTTTTCAAACTTACCCGAACAGATTCTCATAAACGCGATTCTGTCACGGTGAGCTTTGTTCATATTAGCCTGAATCTTAAATACAAACGCCGAAAAATCAGAATCAGTTTCCACTATTCCGTCCTCGGTTTCTCTGGGAGTAGGCGAAGGAGTAAGCTTTAAGAACTGCTCTAAGAACGGCTGTACACCGAAGTTGGTTAACGCTGAACCGAAGAACACCGGTGTTAACGAGCCGTTTCTAACCTTTTCTAAATCAAACTCGTCCCCTGCTCCGTCGAGCAGCTCTATTTCGTCGATTAAATCCTGTTTTTTATCTTCAAGTAATTCATCAAGTCTACTATCGTCGATAGGGATAATTTCTTCCTCGACTTCCTTTTGACCGTTATTAGCGGTAAAAGAAAGTACAGATTTAGTCTCTCTATCGTAAACTCCCTTAAATTCTTTACCGGAACCTATAGGCCAGTTCATAGGGCATGTGTTTATTCCGAGAACAGTTTCAATATCCTCAAGCAAGTCAAACGGACTTTGAGCGTCTCTATCCATCTTATTAATAAACGTGATAATCGGAATATGGCGCATTACACATACTTTAAAAAGCTTTTTAGTCTGATTCTCAACGCCCTTAGAAGCGTCGATAACCATTACCGCCGAGTCGGCAGCCATCAATGTGCGGTAAGTATCCTCAGAGAAGTCCTGATGTCCGGGCGTATCCAGAATATTAATACAATATCCGTCGTATTTAAACTGTAATACAGAAGAAGTAACGGAAATACCTCTCTGTTTTTCTATTTCCATCCAGTCGGAAACCGCGTGCTTAGCGGTTCTTTTTCCTTTAACCGAGCCGGCAAGGTTAATCGCTCCTCCGTACAGAAGAAGTTTTTCGGTAAGAGTAGTCTTACCCGCGTCAGGATGCGATATAATCGCAAAGGTTCTTCTTTTGTCTATCTCTTGTTTTAAATTATCCATAAAATCCTCCTGAATCCAAACATTAGTATTTTACTATTTTTAGCTTGTATATGTCAATAAATAAAAAGAAATTTTAAGAAGTTAAAATAATTATATAAATAGGCTTGACAACATTGTAAAAATATTGTAATATAATTGTAATAAAGAATGATTTTTCCTATTTTTTCATATACCTTCCAAATTTGGGGCAGAGACAGAAGTTTCTGCCTCACCCCATTTTATAAGATTTTTTGGAGAAAAAAATGAGTAATTCAATCGGAATCTATATACATATACCCTATTGTCGCAGTAAATGTCCGTACTGCGATTTTTTTAGTAAGTGCGGAAACGATACGGAATATAAAAACTATTTAAAGATTTTAACAGATAAAATTATAAACTGGGGCAAAAAGATTGATAAACCTGTTGATACAATCTATTTCGGCGGCGGAACTCCAAGCCTGATCGGTGATAAAAATATAGCTGATATAATTAAATGCATTAAAAATTGTTTTGATGTGGATGAAAAATCTGAAATAACTATAGAAGTTAATCCCGAGTCAGCTAAACATCTTGATTTTGAAAATCTATATTCTGTCGGAGTTAACAGAATTTCAATCGGACTTCAGTCCGCCGATAAAAATGAGCTTAAACAACTCGGAAGAATTCACAGTCTTAAAGATGTAGTCGATACAATTTATCTCTCTAAAAACGCCGGAATAGATAATATTTCGCTTGACGTAATGCTCGGAATTTCTAACCAAACAGATGAAAGCCTGATTAAAACACTTGAATTTATAGCAAACTCAGGTGTTAAACATATTTCTTCATATATCTTAAAACTTGAGGAGAATACATTTTATTATAAAAACAGAGATAGATATAACTTCCCTGACGATGAAACCACATCGAATTTTTATCTTAAAACAGTAAATTATCTAAATAAGAATGGTTTTGTTCAGTACGAAATATCTAACTTTGCGGTTAAAGGATACGAAAGCAAACATAATTTAAAATACTGGAATTTAGACGAATATCTCGGTATAGGTCCCGCGGCACACTCCTTTATAGACGGTAAAAGATTTTACTACGATAGAAGTATCGAGGATTTTAAGAACGATATAATTATCGACGAAGGTTTGGGCGGAGATAAAGAAGAATTTATTATGCTTAAACTTAGGCTTAAAAAGGGTTTAAATATTGGAGAATATGAAAAAGCCTTCGGAAAACTTTCCAAAGACTTTTTCAAAAAAATTGAATTATATACAAACTCAGGTTTTACAGAGTACAAAAACAATACTTTAAGCTTTACGCCTAAAGGGTTTTTGGTATCAAATAATATA
>JAHKZS010000196.1 GCA_020626545.1 bacterium | reverse complement strand
CTTCTAAAGAATATATCTCCGCTTATTGTTTAAAGTATATCGAGAATACTCTAAGCGGGATGACCGATAAATTACTTGAAAAATACGGCAAACTTCCGCTTTTGTACGCGGGCGGAGTTATGTCCAATTCTATTATAAGAAAAAACTTTGAAGCTAAATACGGCGCGTATTTCGCCGAGCCTGAATTTTCGGCTGATAACGCCGCGGGTATAGCTTATTTAACATACAGAAAGGCTGTTTATGACAAATCCTGATTTTATGAAACCCCGCATAATTTCTGTGTCACAACTGAATTACTATGTTAAATCTCTGCTCGATAATGACGCGCATTTATCGGGCATATTTGTCACGGGTGAAATCAGCAACCTTAAAGACCACTACAGAAGCGGTCATATTTATTTTTCGCTAAAGGACAGAAATGCCGTTGTAAGCGCCGTGATGTTCGCCGGTAACGCGAGGAACTTAAAGTTTAAACTCGAGGAAGGTATGAAGGTAATAGCCTTTTGCAGAGCTTCTTTGTATGAGGTCACGGGTAATTACCAGATTTACGTCGAGGACATTCAGCCTGACGGCATAGGCGCGTTAACAATAGCTTTCGAACAGTTAAAGAAAAAACTCGAGGATAAAGGGCTTTTCTCTCCGGAACATAAAAAACCGATACCGAAATTTCCGAAAACCGTCGGAGTTATAACTTCTCCCACGGGTGCCGCGGTTCAGGATATACGTAATATCTTAACCAGAAGATTTCCGGGCGTAGATATAGTTTTATGTCCTGTACTTGTACAGGGCGCGGGCGCGCCCGCGCAGCTTATCAACGCTGTTAATCTGTTCAACGAATACGACTGCGCTGATGTTATTATTATCGGACGCGGGGGAGGTTCGATTGAGGATTTATGGGCGTTTAACGACGAGAATCTCGCTTACGCTATATATGCCTCTAATATCCCCGTGATTTCCGCAGTAGGCCACGAAACTGATTTTACAATATGTGACTTCGTTTCGGATTTAAGAGCGCCTACACCTTCCGCTGCCGCGGAACTCGCTGTTCCCGACAAGGATGAGCTTATCTCGCATTATAACTCTCAACGTCAGTATCTAAACTCGATTTTTGATAATAAGCTTTCTAAATTAAGCAAGAATCTTTCCGATATAAATACTTCGCTCTCGAAATACTCTCCCGAAAAGACAATTAACCTTTTTGATGAAAGGTTAAATAATCTTTCCGAAAGAGCCAAGAATACTGTAAACCGTGAGTTTACAGAGTATTCGGAAAAGACTAAAAAGCTCGGCGCGAAGCTTGAGGCTTTAAATCCTGTATCGGTACTTCAAAGAGGATACAGTATCGCCGAGAAAGACGGTAAGATGATTAATTCTGTAAAAGAATTAAAAATAGATGATGAAATAAACCTGACTTTTAAAGACGGAAAAGTAATAACCAAGGTAGTGGAGAACTAGTATGTCATTTGCTCATTTACATGTACATAGTGAATACAGTCTTTTAGACGGCGCGTGCCGTATTAATTCTCTCGCCAAAAAAGCGAAAGAATTAGGCCAGACGGCTATCGCTATTACCGACCACGGCGTTATGTACGGCGTTGTAGATTTTTATAGAGCCTGCAAAAAGGAAGGCATAAAGCCCGTTATCGGATGCGAGGTTTACGTAGCTCCGAGAAGCCGTTTTGACAAAGTCGCCGTGTACGATAAAGAGTATTACCATATGATTTTACTCTGCGAAAATAATAAAGGATACCAAAATTTAATTAAAATGGTATCCTTATCTTTTACCGAGGGCTTTTATAATAAACCTCGTATTGACGATTCGCTTCTGGAGAAGTATCACGAGGGTTTAATCTGTCTTTCCGCCTGTCTTGCCGGTGAAATTCCGAGGAAATTACAAAACGGTGATTATAACGGCGCTAAGGAAAAAGCTCTTTATTATCAGAATATTTTCGGAAAAGATAACTTTTTTATAGAGCTTCAGAATCACGGAATAGAAGAAGAACTGAGAATCGCCCCGGATTTAATTAAAATTTCGAGAGAGATCGGCGCGGAGCTTGTCGTAACCAACGACTCTCACTATATTAATAAATCGGACTCGAAAATCCACAGTATACTTCTTTGTATCCAAACAGGCAAGACGATTAACGATGACAATAGAATGGAGTTTAAGACCGAGGAATTCTATCTAAAATCCGAAGCTGAAATGCGAGAGCTGTTTAAGGATGTTCCCCAAGCGTACGATAATACCCAGAAGATTGCCGACAGATGTAATGTTGAATTTGAGTTTGGAGTAAGAAAACTCCCTCGTTATGATTTACCCGAGGGAGTGGATCATTTCGAGTATTTTAAAGAAGAATGTTACAAGGGCTTATATAAACACTACGGAAATAATCCCGATAAAAGTTTAATCGACAGGCTTGAATATGAGCTTTCCACGGTAAATAGAATGGGATTTGTCGATTATTATCTAATCGTTAACGATTTTATTCAGTTCGCTAAATGTTCGGGAATTCCCGTCGGTCCGGGCAGAGGATCGGGCGCCGGCTCGCTTTGCGCGTATTGTATCGGGATTACTGATGTTGACCCGATTAAATATAACCTTCTTTTTGAGAGATTTTTAAATCCCGAAAGAGTTAGTATGCCCGATTTCGATATAGATTTCTGTCAGAAACGCCGTGAGGAAGTTATCGAGTATGTTAAGGATAAATACGGAAGCGACCACGTAGCCCAGATTATCGCGTTCGGCACAATGGCTGCTAGAGGTTCTATACGCGACGTAGGAAGGGCTTTAGCGGTTCCGTACGCTTCTGTAGATAAAATCGCTAAGCTCGTTCCGTTTGAGATTAATATGACGATAGAAAAGGCGTTAAAAATTTCTACTCAGCTTAAAACATTGTACGACACCGATCCAACGACCAAGAATATTATTGATGTTGCCCTAAAGCTTGAGGGAATGCCCCGCAACGCTTCTATGCACGCCGCGGGTGTGGTTATTACCGATAAGCCTGTTTCTGATTATGTACCGCTTTCGGGTAATGATGAAAATACTGTTACTCAGTTTACTATGACTACTCTCGAGGAACTCGGACTTTTAAAGATGGATTTCCTCGGCCTTCGAAACTTAACGACTATAGACAATACCGTTAAGATGATTAGAGAAACCGATCCTGAGTTCAGCCTTGATATGATTAAGGATGACGACAAGGCTGTTTATAAAATGATTTCTCAGGGAAAATGCGAGGGAGTATTCCAGTTCGAGTCCCAGGGTATGAGGAATGTCCTGACTCAGCTTAAGCCCGATTGCTTAGAGGATTTAATCGCTGTAAACTCTCTTTACAGGCCCGGCCCTATGGACAGTATACCTACTTATATAGATTGCCGTCATAACGCTTCCCATATAAGATACAAACATCCTATGCTCGAAAGTATACTGAACGTAACCTACGGATGTATCGTGTATCAGGAACAGGTTATGCAGATTTTGCGAAAGCTCGCGGGTTATTCACTCGGCAGAGCTGATATTGTAAGGCGTGCTATGAGTAAGAAAAAGCACGATGTTATGGAACGCGAGCGAAAAATCTTTATCGAGGGTTATGTTAACGATAAGGGCGAGGTTGAGGTAGACGGCTGTTTAAGACGCGGAATTGACCGTAAAACCGCCGCTTCTATTTATGACGAGATGGAAAGCTTCGCCTCATACGCGTTCAATAAATCCCACGCCACAGCGTACGCCAAGATAAGCTTCCAGACCGCTTGGCTTAAATGTCACTATCCTAAACAGTATATGGCTTGCCTTATGTCGAGCGTACTTGATAACCGAAACAAGCTCGCCGTTTATATAGCCGAGTGCCATAATTTAGGTATAAGGGTTTTACCGCCCGATGTAAATTCCAGTTCTTATGAATTTACAGTATCCGGTAAAGACATTCGCTACGGACTACTTGCTATTAAAAATCTCGGCAGGCAGTTTATCGACTCTATTATCGAAAAACGCCGTCTCGAAAAATATAAGAGCTTTTATGATTTCTGTAAGCGCAATTACGGAAAAACTATGAATATAAGGGCTTTAGAGAGCCTTGTTAAATGCGGAGCTTTGGACGGTTTCGACTTAAACCGCCGCCAAATGCTCGTAATGGCTAAAACTGTACTTTCCGATTTAGAGTACGAAAATAAAAAGAATATCCGCGGTCAGCTCTCTTTCTTCGATATGGGCGCTGATATTTCTTCCGAATCAAACGAACCGCAACCGCCTAATTTAAGCGAGTTTTCTAAAGAGGAATTGCTCTTTATGGAAAACGAGGTCGCTGGAATGTATTTGAGCGGACATCCGATTGACGAGTTCGAGGACTATATTAAAGCCGTTAAATGCGATAAAATAGGGGATATAGTAAACCAGGACAGCCGTATGTACCGCGATAAAGATTCTGTTCATCTTGTATGCATTGTATCCCAGCTTAAAACTCAGGTGACTAAAAACAATCGCACTATGGCTTTTGTCAATGTTGAGGACAGATACGGTTCGGTTGAAGCGCTTGTTTTTCCCGATGTGTTTTCTAAATTCGCTCCGCTTTTATCTCAGGGAAGTATTGTTGAAATGTTCGCGACGGTTAGTCTTAAAGAGGACGAGGATCCTAAGATTATCTGTAACGAGATTAGAAAGGTCGATAAAAACAGCGTTCCTAAACCTCAAACTCCAAAAGCTCCTGTTAAAAGCAATAAACCGCCCAAGCTTTATCTGCGTATAGATAAGCTCGATTCCGAGCTTTATAATAAAGCGTTCAGGGTTATTGATATATTCGGCGGAAGAACTCCGGTTGTGTTTTATCTGACTGAAAGTAACAAAAAGCTTATAGCTCCCGATAAAATGTGGGTAAGCTTAAACGACGTTATGATAAAGGAACTTAAATACCAACTCGGCGACGAAAATGTTGTTGTAAAATAAAAACTCGGCTCATTTGAGCCGAGTTTTTAACGTTTATTATGTTTATTATATATTCTCGATTTCTTCCTGAGTAATTATCTCAACATCGCTTTCGCTTAGTACCTTTTCGGCTTCTTCGGGATTTTCTACTCTCATAACGAAGTAAGCGTACTCTTTGGACTTAGTAACGAAAGCGTACATATAGTCAATGTTTATGCCGTTTTCAGATAAAAGCTCAAGCGCTTTTTTAGTTGAACCGGGAGTATCGGGGATTTTAATTCCGACAACGTTTGTAATTGATACAACGCATTTATGGCTTGAAAGCGCGTCCTTGGCTTTCTGTGTATTATTAACGATAAGTCTTATAATACCGAAGTCCTGAGTATCGGCAACGCACATAGCGCGGATGTCGATATTTTCGTTAGATAACGCGTCGGCTACCTTTACGACCTGACCCGGTTTGTTTGTAGCGAAAATAGAAATTTGTTTAATCATAACGCTGTCCTTTCTTACTTGTTGGAGTAAACTTTACGTTTATCGACAACTCTTACCGCCTTACCCTCGGAACGCGGGATTGTATCGGGTGATACAAGGTTAACCTTGGGTTTGATTCCGAGCGCTGACTTGAATTTATTTTCGAGGGATTTTTCCATCTTGATGATGTCCGAAGGTTTATCGGAGAAGTGTTCCTCGTTCATTTCTATATCAACCTCGAAGCTGTCTAGACTTCCGTGTCTGTCTACGATAATCTGATAGTTTGGTGAATGGTTTTCTTTAAGCAGAACGGCTTCGATCTGGCTCGGGAAGAGGTTTACTCCTCTTACAATAAGCATATCGTCTACACGTCCGAGCGGTTTGCTCATTCTTACAAAAGTACGTCCGCAGGCGCATTTTTCGTGAGTGATAACGCCGATGTCTTTTGTACGGAATCTTAAAAGGGGAAAGGCTTTCTTTGTGATTGAGGAGAATACGATTTCACCTTTTTCGCCGTCGGGGAGGTTTTCTCCTGTTTCGGGATCTATAATCTCGATAATGAAGTGGTCCTCGTTAACGTGCATACCATTTTGCTCGGTACATTCGAACGCGACGCCGGGGCCGCAGATTTCTGTTAAACCGTAAATATCGTAAGCCTTAATGTTTAGGCTTTTTTCGATGCTCTGACGCATTTCCTCAGTCCATGGCTCAGCTCCGAAAATTCCCGCTTTAAGCGGAAGCTTAGAGGTATCGATTCCGGCTCTTTCGGCGCTTTCGCCTAAATACATAGCGTAAGACGGAGTAGAACCTAAGATTGTTGAACCGAAGTCCTGCATAATGGTGAGCTGTCTAGCGGTATTACCCGAGGAAACGGGGATCGTGGTACAACCGATTTTATGTGAACCGCCGTGAAGTCCGAGACCTCCAGTAAAAAGTCCGTATCCGTATGATACGTGAACCTTATCCTCTTTAGTAGCGCCGATAGCTGTGAGCTGACGAGCTACGCAGGTGTTCCAAATATCCATATCGCCGTCGGTATAACCTACGACAATCTGTTTGCCTGTAGTTCCGCTGGAGGCGTGAATACGTGTAACGTCCTCCATAGGTACGGCAAACATTCCGTAAGGATATGTATCTCTTAAATCCTGCTTGCTTGTAAAAGGAAGCTTCTTTAAATCGTCGAGCGACTTAATGTCCTCGGGCTTTACACCTTTAGCGTCCATTCTTTCTCTATAGAGAGGAACGTTATCGTAAACGTGCTTAACCTGTTCGATTAAGTTCTTAGTTTGAATTTCGTTTAGTTTTTCTCTTGAAGCGGTTTCAACTTCGGGGTTGTAGTAATTGTGCATCGGAATCCCTCTTTCTGAGTAATTAGTAATTATTTATTATAGTTGTATCCAAGCTCAAAAGCTTTTTTATTAAGCTCAATAAACTTGGGTTTTACCGTAGTTTCAATAGCGTTGATCCATTCGTCGTAACCGATACCAAGGTATTTCGCGAGTCTGCCCATTAAAACGATGTTAACTGCTTTTGATGAGCCTGCTTCCTCGGCGAGCGACAGAGCGTCTATATCGTCAACGAAAACATCTTTGTTTTCAAGTTCTTCTAAAACATCGTTCGGGTAACTAGCGCTGCCGATAATAACGGGCATCGGGTCAATTTCCTGAGTATTTACGATAATCTTACCGCCTTTTTTAAGGAATGAGGCGTATCTTGCGGCTTCGAGCTTTTCAAATGAGATAATATAATCCGCTTCACCTTCGGTAACGATGGGGGAATAAACCTTGTTTTCGTCGTATTTAACGTATGTTACAACGCTTCCGCCTCTCTGGCTCATACCGTGAACTTCCGAAACTTTTACGTCGTATCCCTCGGCGGTAAGTATATTTCCCAAAAGCTTACTGGCGAGTAAGCTTCCCTGTCCGCCTACGCCGACTATCATTAAACTTGTTGCCATTATTCCTGCACCTCTTTTCCGATTGCTCCAAATGGGCATAACTGTGAGCATACATTACAACCTACGCACTGAGTCGGGTCGATGTGAGCTTTGTTATTCTTGAAGCTGATTGACGGACATCCGAGCTTAAGACATCTCTTACAGCTCTTACATTTATTCTCATCTACTACTAACGGTTTCTCGTGTTTTACATATTTAAGAAGTACACAAGGTCTTCTCGAAATAATTACGGAAGGTTCGTCAGCCGCGAGTTCCTCTTTAATAGCTTTGTCACATTCGTCAAGATTATAAGGGTCAACCACTCTAACTCGGTTTATTCCGATAGAATGACAAAGAGCCTCTAAATTAATCTTACCCGCGGGATCGCCTTTGATGTTGTATCCTGTAGTCGGGTTCTGCTGATGACCTGTCATACCTGTAATAGAGTTGTCGAGCACGATAACTGTCGAGTTCGACATATTATAAGCAATATTGATTAAGCCTGTAACTCCGCTGTGCATAAAGGTCGAGTCGCCGATTACGCATACAGTGTTCTTTTCGTTATCGGCTGCTTTATTGAAGCCGTGAAGTCCGCTTACGGAAGCTCCCATACATAATGTAGAGTCGAGAGCGTTAAGCGGCGGAGCTGAACCGAGTGTATAACATCCGATATCGCCTAAAACAGTAATCTTATTCTTAGCGAGCGTGTAGTACATACCTCTGTGGGGACAACCGGAACACATAACTGGAGGTCTTACGGGGATTTCGCTGTCAGCTGTTACGGAGTCGGATTTCTCGTCTAAGAGAACCTCTCTTATAGTCTGCTGGCTGAACTCGCCGATATTCGAGAATAAGCTTTTGCCCTCAACCTTAACGCCGATATTGTTGCAGTGAGTTTCGATAATCGGGTCGAGTTCCTCAACTACTACAAGGCGGTCAACCTTTTCGGCGAAATCTTTAATCATTTTAGTCGGTAGGGGATTAATCATACCGATTTTAAGTATACTTACATTGTCGCCAAATACTTCTTTTATGTACTGGTAACAAGTTCCCGCGGTAATAATGCCGAGCTTAGTATCGCCCATTTCAACACGGTTGTACTCGCAATCCTCAGCGAGCTTAGCGAGCTTTTCGGTACGTTCCTCTACATAAGGATGACGCTTTACAGCGTTACCGGGTGTCATAATATATTTCCAGGGTTTCTTTTCGTAATCGTAGCCCTTAAAATCTTCTCTTTCGCCGATTTCAACAATACTCTGAGAATGAGCCATTCTTGTACACATTCTGAATAAAACGGGAGTATCATATTCCTCAGAGAGTTTAAACGCGCTCTTGGCGAAAGCGTACGCTTCGGAAGAATCAGCGGGTTCAAGCATTGGAACTTTAGAAGCGATAGCGTAATGGCGTGAATCCTGCTCGTTCTGGCTGGAGTGCATAGCCGGGTCGTCAGCTACGCAGATAACCATACCGCCTGTAACGCCTGTGTACGAAAGCGTAAACAGCGGGTCCGCGGCTACATTAAGTCCAACGTGCTTCATACAGCAGCAGCTTCTTTTTCCTGCTAATGACGCGCCGAAAGCTACTTCCATACCGACTTTCTCGTTCGGAGCCCATTCGCTGTAAACGTCGTCGTATTTTGAGATAAACTCGGTAATCTCCGTTGAGGGAGTACCGGGGTAACTCGAAACGACGTTAACTCCGCCCTCGTAAAGTCCGCGGGCGACAGCTTCGTTTCCGATCATAAGTTTCTTATTGGTTTCTTTCATTGTACTAATGCCTCCTAAGGCTAAAATTTATATTGCATAATTTATTATAAAATACTATAATGATTAAAGTGTGAAAAAGGGGTGTAGTTTATGGTAATTGATTTTCATACCCATGTTTTTCCCGACAAAATCGCCGAGAAAACAATTCCATATTTAATGGAAAAGGGAAATATCCAGTCCTTTGGTAACGGAACTTTATCTAATCTTAAAGAAAAAATGAGTGAATCTAAGACTGATATTTCAGTTGTACTTCCGGTATGTACAAAACCTTCCCAGTTCGATTCTATTAATAAGTTCGCTTTAGAGTTAAATAAACTCGATAATATCTATTCTTTCGGCGGTATTCATCCCGATAACGATAATATAGGGGATAGGTTGAAGTTTTTGAAAAAGTCGGGCTTTAGAGGAATAAAGCTTCATCCCGACTATCAGGAAACCTATATTGAGGATGAAAAATATTATAATATTTTAAAATCCGCCATAGAATTAGATATGTACGTTACAATTCACGCGGGAGTAGATGTCGCTTATCCTGACGATGTACACTGTCCTCCCGAAAAATCAGCGCAAGTAATCGACAGGCTTTATAAGGGAGTAGAAAATCCCGAGCTTAAAATCATACTTGCTCACCTCGGCGGAATTGATATGTACGACGAGGTCGAAAAATATCTCGTGGGAAAACCAGTGTATTTCGATTTAGCGGTAATTCTCAGTATGGCTGAGAAAAAACAGGTCGAAAGAATAATAAAAGCTCACGGAGCCGATAAGATTCTTTACGCCAGCGATTACCCTTGGAGCGAGCTTAAAGAAAACGTAAGTCTTATGAACTCTTTAAATCTTACAGATAACGAAAAAGACCTGATTCTCTACAAAAACGCCGAGAAAATACTGGGTATTAAAAATGTTATATAATTTTACACCACCTATTATTTTATAATAAATACCGATATATTGCAACTAAAAACGCGAAATTTTTTAATTGTTAAATATTATTTACCATTTTAATAGGTATTTATATGAACAAAAAATATTTTTTGTAAGTCAAAAAAAGTCAAATTACACTTGATTTTTTAAAAATATGGGCTATAATATAATTAGCACTCAAACAAAGAGAGTGCTAATTAATAATTTTTCAGGTTATTTTAAGGAGGAATCATATATGACAGTAAAGCCATTACTCGACAGAGTTGTTCTCAAGGTTGAGGAAGCCGAGGAGAAAACAGTCGGAGGACTAATTCTTACATCATCAGCTCAGGAAAAGCCCCAGTTCGCTACAGTAGTAGCTGTAGGCCCCGGCGGAGTTGTTGACGGCGAGAAGGTTGAAATGTACGTAAAGGTGGGCGATAAGGTAATCGCTTCCAAGTACGCGGGTACTGATGTTAAGCTCGACGGCGAGGAATTTACAATTGTTCGTCAGTCCGATATCTTAGCTACAGTAGAATAATTTTTATTAAATAGTTTTATGGAGGTATAATTATGGCTAAACAAATCGCATACGGCGAGGACGCTCGTAAAGCTTTAAAAAGAGGTATCGACCAGCTCGCTGATACAGTTAAAATTACATTAGGCCCTAAGGGCAGAAACGTAGTGCTCGATAAAAAATTCGGCGCTCCGCTTATTACTAACGACGGCGTCACAATCGCTAAGGAAATTGAACTCGACGACGCTTTCGAGAATATGGGAGCTCAGCTCGTAAAGGAAGTTTCTATTAAGACAAACGACGTTGCGGGCGACGGTACTACCACCGCTACATTACTCGCTCAGGCTCTTATTACAGAAGGAATGAAAAACGTTACCGCCGGAGCTAATCCAATGGTACTTAAAAAGGGTATCGCTAACGCTGTAGACGTTGCCGTTATGGCTCTTAAAGAGAACAGTATGCAGGTAAGCGGTACAAAGGATATCGCCCGCGTAGCTACAGTATCTTCGGCTGACGAGTTTATCGGAAATCTTATCGCCGAGGCTATGGAAAAGGTAAGCACAGACGGCGTTATTACAGTAGAGGAAAGTAAAACCGCCGAGACATACAGCGAAGTTGTCGAGGGAATGATGTTCGACAGAGGATACATCGCTCCCTATATGGTAACTGATACCGAGAAGATGGTAGCTGAGCTCGAAGATCCCCTCATTCTTATTACCGACAAGAAAATCAGCTCTATCCAGGAGCTTCTCCCGATTCTTGAGCCTGTAGCTAAGAGCGGCAGAAAGCTTCTCATTATCGCCGAGGACGTAGAGGGCGACGCTCTCACAAACCTCGTACTTAATAAGCTCAGAGGTACTTTAAACAGCGTTGCTGTAAAGGCTCCGGGCTTCGGCGACAGACGTAAGGAAATGCTCCAGGATATCGCTACACTTACAGGCGGTACTGTTATTACATCTGAGCTCGGCTTAGAGCTCGCCGACGTAACTTTAGATCAGCTCGGAACAGCTCGTCAGGTTAAGGTTGATAAAGAGAATACCATTATCGTTGACGGCGCCGGCGACCAGGAAGCTATTAAGGCGAGAGTAGGTCAGATTCGTTCTCAGATTGAGACTACAACTTCCGATTTCGACCGTGAAAAGCTCCAGGAACGTCTCGCTAAGCTCGCGGGCGGCGTAGCTGTTATTAAAGTAGGCGCCGCTACCGAAATCGAAATGAAAGAGAAGAAACTCAGAATCGAGGACGCTTTAGCGGCTACTAAGGCTGCCGTTGAAGAAGGTATTGTTGCCGGCGGCGGTATCGCTCTTATGAATACAATTCCCGCGGTTGAGAAGTATATCGAGTCCGTAGACGGCGACGAGAAAACAGGCGCTCAGATTGTACTCGGCGCGTTAGAAGCTCCGCTTCGTCAGATCGCTTCGAACGCCGGCCTCGAGGGTTCTGTAATCGTTGAGAATGTTAAGAAAGCAAATAAGGTCGGCTACGGTTACAACGCTCTTACCGAGGAATACACCGATATGGTTAAGGCGGGTATCGTAGATCCCGCGAAGGTAACACGTTCAGCTATCCAGAACGCTTCTTCCGTAGCGGCTATGGTTCTTACCACAGAATCCTTAGTTGCCGATATTAAGGAAGAAAACCCCGCTCCCATGGCTCAGCCTGATATGGGCGGAATGTACTAATATAAGTTAATAGTTTTTAGGTAACAGGTTACAGTATAAAAGGGCTGTGAGGAAATGTATTATTCATTCCTCACAGCCCTATTATTATAATTTAACTTATATAGCAGAAATAAAATTATCTATTAGATTTTTGTT
>JAHKZS010000023.1 GCA_020626545.1 bacterium | reverse complement strand
TTACAGTAAAGCTTGCCGTCTATAAATAAAGCGTTTAAAAGTACATTACAGGGATAATTCTTTTTAATATCTTTTTCGGTTGTTATAACTTTTTTATCGATCTCTTTAAGCTCGGCTATAAGCCGTTTACAGCTTTTAACTACAAAGAATGTATCATTTATCTTTAAACATTGAATATCAGCGTGTCTTCTTTCGTAAGGTATTAGATGTGTGATTTCTTCAGAATCAATAATATCAAAGCCCTTGTTTTGAAGGGAATCTACAATGTTTTTATACTCATCCGATACAATAATTGTATTACTCACAAAGCGCCTCAAAAGCTTGTCTAATATTTCTTACTCCTATTATTTCAGCATCTTCACATACTATATTCTTAGCGTTATGATAAGGTAAAACAATTCTGTTAAATCCGAGCCTTACCGATTCATTAACACGCTGTTGAGGTTGAGATATAGAACGAATTTCTCCCGCAAGTCCGATTTCTCCGAAAGCGACAGCGTCCTCTCTTAAAGGAGTATCTTTTAAACTGCTGACTAACGCCATACAAATAGCTAAATCCGCGGCGGGTTCATCGATTCTCAGACCGCCTACAATATTTACATAAGCGTCCATATTGTTGAAATAATATCCCGCGCGTTTCTCGAGTACGGCTAAAAGCATAGAAAGCCTGTTATAATCAAACCCTGTAGACATCCTTCGGGGATTACCGTAGGATGTCTGAGCCGCTAAGCCCTGAATCTCGGTTAAAATTGGCCGTGTACCCTCTAACGAACACGTTACGCACGTTCCCGAAACTCCCTTTGGCCTGCCTGAAAGCATCATTTGCGACGGATTTTCCACCTCTACTAAACCGTGGTCAGTCATTTCGAAAACGCCGATTTCATTAGTAGAACCGAATCTGTTTTTTACCGCCCGTAAAATACGGCAGGACATCTGTTTATCGCCCTCAAAGTATAAAACAGTATCCACAATATGCTCTAAAACTTTAGGTCCCGCGATAGACCCCTCTTTATTAACGTGCCCTACTACGATTACCGGTATATCGAAATCCTTAGCAGTATGCATTATAAGATTTGTACTCTCACGCACCTGGGTAATACTTCCCGCGGACGACGAAAGTTCCTTAATCATCATAGTCTGGATAGAGTCTATCATAACTAAGTCGGGTTTTTGAGTTTTAATTTCTTCGCATAAAATCTCGACATCTGTTTCAGTCATTATACTGAGTGCGGAGTTATCTACGTTAAGCCTGTCCGCTCTTAATTTAAGCTGACGTTTAGATTCCTCGCCTGAAACGTAAAGTATATTTAAATTGCTTAAATTCTTACATATCTGCATTAAGATAGTGGATTTACCGATACCGGGATCACCGCCGAGTAAAACAAGACTTCCTTTAACAATGCCGCCGCCTAAAACACGGTTAAGCTCAGAAAATCCTGTATCGAATCTTTCTTCTTCGTCGGTAGAAATCTCGTTTAAGGTAACGGGTTTAGAATAAACCGAAACACGTTTTTTTACACCCGCGGAGGTTTTAACAGTTTCCTTAATCTCCTCGTTCATAGTGTTCCAGTTATCGCATCCCGGGCATTTTCCGTACCACTTAGGGCTTTCGTAACCACATTCACTGCAAATATATACGCTTTTAATCTTAGCCATAATTTACCTCATCTGTTGTTATAAAATTCAAGTACGCCTGAATATATAGCAAACGCAAGTTTTTTCTGATAATTATTATCTTTAAGTTTGTTAGCTTCAGTATAATTAGAAATAAATCCACACTCAACTATAACCGCCGGAACTTTACTGTTATATAACAGATATATACTCCCGTCCGCGGGTTTAGCGGCTCGCTCGTTTTCCGGCTGAATTAATTTAGCTATATTTTTTCTGATATACTCAGCCATAATTTCGCTTTGCGGATTATTTTTGCTGTAAAAAACCTGTGTACCGCTGTACTTTTCTTGAGAAAATTTATTCTGGTGGATACTTACTACTATATTATTTTCGTTTTTATTAAATAGTTCTAAACGGTTTTTCATATCCGAAACCTTTCTTTCACGCAAAGAACTACCGTTTGTGTTAATCATTTTATCTTTATCCCTAGTAGTTATGACAATAAACCCTGAAGCCTTAAATATATCCTTGAGTTTTTTAGAGATACTTAGATTTATATCTTTTTCAACAATATTATTCGCTACAGCTCCGCCGTCCTCACCGCCGTGTCCCGCGTCAATTACAATTATCGGCTCAGATATATCGGATGAGTTGACATCCGCTAAACTATCAATGTTAATAAAAGACAATACAATAAAAGTTAAATACGCAATAAACAAAATTACATATACAATAAACGCTTTATTTTTAAAGAACATAAATCCTCACCATTTAATTTTATGAGGAGTCTATCTAATTATATAACTGATAATATAAGTTCTTTAAAGGCTTTCTCAAATCTAATATCATCATCTTTAGTTCTTTTCTTAGGACCTTTTAGATGACTTTTCGACGAGGATAGTCTAGACTTTTTTGCAAAATGTCTATCCATTAATAATCCGTCTATATTATCGTCGGTATAAATTTTTCCGTTTTGATGTATAGCGAAGGCTTTTTTACCTAAAGCTAGTGCCGCGACTCCATAATCCTGAGTAACTACAATATCTCCCGAGTTACATTTATTAATAAGAGCTAAATCTACAGCGTCAGCTCCGGCTCCTATAATACATATTTCACTGTAATCGCTTTTTAGGATATGATTAGTGTCGCACAGAATTACAACAGGTATACTGTATTCCTTAGCAACTCTTTCAACAATCTTAACTACGGGACATGCGTCTCCGTCTACGTAAATTTTCATATATCAAGTTCAAGCTCTACAGGACAATGATCCGAGCCGTAAACTTCGGTATAAATGTCCGTATGGACGATTTTATCCTTCAAAATATCCGACACTACAAAGTAATCTATACGCCATCCTGCGTTGTTCTTGCGCGCGTTAAAGCGGTATGACCACCATGAATAAACGCCTGTTACTTCGGGATGTTTATATCTCCAACTGTCAGTAAATCCCGCTTCCAGTAATTCAGAAAACTTCCCGCGTTCCTCGTCGGAGAACCCGGCGTTGCCGCGGTTAGTTTTAGGATTTTTCAGGTCGATTTCGGTATGAGCTACGTTTAAATCTCCGCAAAGCACCACAGGTTTATTCTCGTTGAGCTTTAGCATATACTCTCGTAAATCGTCCTCAAACTCCATTCTATAGCCAATTCTCTTTAACTCATTTTGAGCGTTAGGAGTGTAACAGCACAATAGATAAAAATTATCAAATTCACAGGTAATAACTCTGCCTTCGTCCATATGCTTAGAATCCACGCCGAACACTACGTTAATCGGTTTCATCTTAGTATAAACAGCCGTACCCGAATAGCCCTTACGCTCAGCGCTGAAAAAATACTTTACGTAACCCTCGGGCGAAAAATCCGCCTGATCGGGCTGCATTTTAGTTTCCTGAATACAAAATACATCCGCGTTTATCTCATTAAATATATCTTCAAAGCCTTTGTTTAAACAAGCCCTGAATCCATTTACATTCCATGATACTAATTTCATAATTTACCTCAAATTAATTTTATTCATTTCTTTTCTTATTCTTTTATAATCAGGCACATAGATTTTTACGATATTATAAAAATCCTCGCTGTGATTATGTACGAGCAAATGGGAAAATTCGTGAATTATAACATATCTGATTTGTTCCTCTGTACAGTAGATAAGGTTGTAGCTTAGAGTTATTATACCTTTTACAAAATTACAACTCCCCCACCTAGACTTCATTTTTCTGAGTTTAAGTATAGGTTTAGAGATATTGTACTTTAAAAACAAGTTATATGTTCTATCAAACTCATAATTTATAAGTTTTAAAAAATCTTCTTCAGAAAAGTTCGGCTTTAATTCTATTTTATCCGCCTTTTTAAAGCTTTCTATAGCTTTAAGTATAAAATCAGCTTTTTTTAGTACAAAGCTGTCGATATATTTCATACTTACACGACGGTTAGCCGATACCGCTACCGTTAAATCGGGTTTAATTCTAAGGTTAATATTTTTTACCTTTTTACGCTCGAGTTCATATTTAATTATAGTTCCGTTATATTCAACTTCTCTTATCATTTATAAATTACTACTTCTCTCGTATTTTCGACGTAAGGTTTTTAAAGCTTTAGTTTCTATCCTGCTTATATAAGACCGGCTCACGCCGAGCATTTTAGCTACCTCGCGCTGAGTAATAGGCTTTTCTCCATTAAGACCGTATCTAAGCACGATTACTTTCTTTTCTCTATCGTCGAGCTCCTCGTTTATATACTCGTAAATCTTACTTAGATTAAGCTTAGTATTTATAGAATCGAGTATATTATCGTCGGTAGACAAAACATCTATTAAACTTAAAGGATTACCGTCCTTATCGGTATCTATCGCTTCGTTAAGTGAAATATCCTGGGAAGTTTTTTTGATATTTCTAAAATGCATCAGTATCTCGTTTTCGATACATCTTGAAGCGTAGCTTGAAAGCTTAATATTCTTTTCGATATTAAAGGTATTAATAGCTTTAATAAGCCCGATTGTGCCTATCGACACCAAGTCGTCCTGATCATTCTGGGTCGAATAATACTTTTTAATTATATGAGCGACAAGTCTTAAATTGTGCTCCACAAGTATATTCCTCGCTTCAAT
>JAHKZS010000195.1 GCA_020626545.1 bacterium | reverse complement strand
GTTATTTTAATATTGGTCTGGCTTCCTTTAGAGAAGTATATCGGCTTTTTGAGCTCATACATCATAGTTGTGGTGTGAGGCTCCACACGGTCGATAACTCCTGTTTCAATACCTTCCTGATATAAATCGTAAACGAACTTATACTGGAACGCGTGAGGAGAGTTCATACATACGATAGTTTCACGGTCGATATATTTCGTAGACTTTCCGCCCTCGTCCTTATAACCCGAAAGCAGATAGAAAGGTGTAGTGGAGATAGCGTTGCCTTTTTCCTCACAAACTCTTATCGCGTCGGTGATTATATCTTCCTCTACAAACGGAGACGCTCCGAAATGTATAAGTACAATATCTTTGTCGTCAACTTTATATTTTAGATTATTAACTCCGTTCATAACGGAACCCTGGAATGTACTTCCGCCCTCGGTTATCCACTTAACCTTATCGAGATTGTATTTATTTACCATTTCTCTTAAATATTCAAGGTGACTTTTTACGCAAACAATTTCGATAGCGTCAATCTCGGGATGGGAGTTAAACTTCTCGACTGTATAAGCCAAAACAGGCTTGCCCATTATTTCGATAAACTGCTTAGGTCTGTCGGCGCCGACTCTGGAGCCTACACCGCCCGCAAGTATAATAGCGATATTCATACTTCACCATACTTTCCATTCTTTTATCTAATATTCCCTATCAGCTGATTAAAACTGAACATAGTTACAGAATCAACCATACTATATTTTATACTAAAAAAGATAAATAATCAATTTCTTTTACAAGACTGTAACAAAAGGTGAGAGCTTTTAGCTCTCACCCGCTCAAATAGTTACAATTGTAATTTTATCGAAACTAATATTCGCTACCGACTGGACGGTGGACTTTACCAAAACGGGTTTAAGTTTCTTTAATTCATCCTTTAAAACAGTTACCGTACAGCCGTCGTCATTAATATAAGAAAGGCAATTTGAAAAGCCCTTCGCCTTTAATGTACTTTCGATAGTATCCTGCAACGTAAAGTTTTTTATAACCGCCGCAACATTCGACTGCGCCTTTGTTTTATCGCTTTTAGAGGATGAATCGAGCTTTAAAACCTCGGAAGCTTTATCAATTACTTTATCCTGGGTAGTATCGCGCGTAGTTTTAGCGGAAGCGAAGTATTGCTTTTGTTTTGTGGATAACACATCCGGTTTATATTTAGAGTTAGAGGTCTGTTTAGCAGCGGTAGTAGCTACCGTAGCGTTAACATATTTACTCTCGCCGAGAGTTTTGGAAACCGGCTTCGGCGCTGTTAAACTCCAGTTAAGATATACTGCCGCTCCCAAAGCGACTACTAAAGCCGCTCCTAAGAATTGTTTTTTAAATCTTTTCATATTTATCGCCTTTCTGCCCACGGTATTTTTAACCGCTCTTTACAGTGGGCATGTAAAGCTCGGTTTTAGTTATTTTAGCTTAGTAACGCAAACCTTCGCGCTCGATATATTAAGCGCCTTTGTAACGATTTCATTCACTCTTTCGACTACTATCGGATCATCTCCTCCGCCGCAAGCGACTACTACTCCGCGTATAACGGGTTCAATTTCCTTTGTTTTTGTAGAGCTGTTCTCTAAATAAACATCCTCTACCGAGTTTTCTATAGTTAAAAGAACTGAGCATTTCCCCACGCCTTCAATTTTATTCAACATTTCGGTGATTGAGGTTTGAATCTGATCTTTATAATCTGATACTGTGTTTGAGTTTTTGTTATCGGGAAGCTTTATAAAAGATGATAGAAATATAAGAAGTATTCCCGCTATACCGGCGGCAAAAATTATTTTTTTAATCTTGTCGTCGGAAATTAATTTTTTTAAACCTTTTAAATTCATTTACGTCACCGTTATTTTCGGAGTTCTTTCAAATTTATTTTCTGTTAAAGAAATAATCTCGCCTGAATTAATTAAATCTTTCCTGTTTATATATATGTTAATATGTTCAATATATATTCCCGTTTTCTTATTAGTATTAACCTTGATAACAGCATTTTTAATTTTATAGCCTTTGGAATAAAGATAAGAAACAAGCGAGGTTTTGAGCTTAGATTCCGTCTCGGCGGTCAGCGCTTTTTTATAAGCCTCGTCGCCCGACGCGGTCAAACTGTCACTCAGCTTAGGAATATCTATATTAAGATCAAAGCCTGTTACAACATTCTTAACCGGAACTATTAATGAACAAATAACAAACACGCCGATTACGGTATTTAACACACGTTTGGTACTGCCCTGAGGTACCATTAACGCTATCAGCGACGAAGCAATTGCTACCGAGCATATCATCGCCGCTACCGAGGCTATACCGCTCATCCTCCGCCTCCTAACATAATAACAATAGAAGTCGAGATTATAAACAACATTATCATACAAAGTATTACGGCGAACAAGGTTGAAATAACGCTGTAAACCGACATAAGTAATGTACACGGTTCGCGTAGGTTCAAAACCTCACCGACAGCTTTCGCGAAACCCAAGGTCAGCATCCAGAACAAGCATTTGATTATAATCGGCAGATACACCGCGGCTAAGGCGATTATCGAGATTATCCCTATCCCAGACTTCAATAGTCCGATAGAGCCCTGCACAGTTCTGTAAGCCTCAGATAACGCCGAACCGACTATAGGTACAAAGCTCGAAAGCGACAATCTTACCGCTCTTGATGACACACTGTCGGCGCCCATGGAAATCACCTGTTTAAAGCTCAATACACCTGTAAAAATAC
>JAHKZS010000022.1 GCA_020626545.1 bacterium | reverse complement strand
CCGATAAGTACATTAAAGTTGCAAGCATAACTATCCTCTAAGGGAGTCATCTTATAAAGCTTTCTCATAAGCTTATCCGGATCCACTCCGCGCTTTAAGTCTATAGTTATCTTAAGTCCGTCGAGACCTGTTTCATCACGAATGTCGGATATCTCTTTAACCTTACCGTTTTTAACAAGGTCAATAACCTTATCAATAATAGACTCACAGTTAGTTGAATAAGGAATACTCAAAATATCAATACAATTAGCTTTTTTATCGTAGTTATATTTTGAGCGAAGCTTTATGCTTCCGCGTCCGTTTTCGTAGACGTTTTTCATAACGTCCTCGTCGTAGACGATAATCTCTCCGCCGGGAAAATCCGGAGCGGGCATTGTACTCATCACATCATGGTCGGGATCACGTATAAGAGCTGCTGTAGTTTCGCAAACTTCTCTTAAATTAAATGAACAGATATTAGAAGCCATACCTACGGCAATACCTGTATTCGAGTTGATAAGTACAGACGGGAAAGTTGCCGGTAAAAGAGTAGGCTCTTTCATTGTATTATCATAGTTATCAACAAAATCTACAGTATCTTTATCTATATCTTTAAAAAGCTCGGTACATAGTTTATCGAGCTTAGCTTCGGTATATCTGGAAGCCGCCCAAGCCATATCTCTGCTGTAGAACTTACCGAAGTTACCCTTAGAGTCAACATACGGATGTAAAAGCGCCTCATAGCCTCTGGACATACGAACCATAGTATCATAAATCGCCGCGTCGCCGTGAGGGTTAAGCTTCATTGTCGCACCGACAATATTAGCGGACTTTGTACGAGCGCCTTTTAGAAGTCCCATATTATACATAGTGTAAAGAAGCTTTCTATGCGACGGTTTAAATCCGTCAATCTCGGGAATTGCTCTTGATAAAATAAGGCTCATAGCGTAAGGCATAAAGTTTTCCTGAATAGAGGATACAATATGCTGTTCAGCTATTTCTCCCGCACCTTCTATAACACCGTTTACCGCGGATGTATCTATTTTTTTCGGAGTTTTCTTTTTTCTAGCCAAATAATCACCTTCTGAATTTCAGGTTAATAATCTTAACTTACATCAAGCTGATCAATATACTCAGCTCCGTGGTCTACTATAAAATCTTTTCTTCCCTGTAAGTTATCTCCGAGAAGTGTATCGAAGATAGCCGCGGTCTGCTCCGCCGAGTCAGGCAAAACTTTTATAAGTCGTCTGGTTGCGGGATTCATAGTTGTTAAACTCATCATCTCCGGTTCATTTTCACCGAGACCTTTACTTCGCTGGATAGTATATTTTTGATTTCCGATTTCCTCTATATATCTATCTTTTTCAACCTCATCATAAGCGAAGTAAACTTTATCTTTAGTTGTAATCTCGTACAGAGGAGATTCCGCTATAAACACCTTACCTTCACGGATAAGCGTAGGTGTTAGACGGTAAAGCATAGTAAGCACAAGGGTTCTGATGTGGAAGCCGTCAACATCGGCATCAGTACAGATAATAACCTTATTCCATCTTAGGTTATTCATATCGAATGTTGAAAGATTCTTATTCGCTTTAGCCTTAACTTCAACACCGCATCCGAGAACTTTAAGTAAGTCGGTAATAATATCGCTCTTAAAAATCTTTTCATAATCTGCCTTTAGACAATTTAAGATTTTACCTCTAAGAGGAATAATAGCCTGAAAATCGGGATCTCTCGCCTGCTTACAAGCGCCGAGAGCCGAATCTCCCTCAACTATAAATACTTCTCTCTCGTTAATATCCTTGCTTCTACAGTCAACAAATTTATTAATTCTGTTGGTAATATCAATTTTACCTTTGAGATTATTTTTTAAATTAAGTCTTGTTTTCTCAGCGCTTTCACGGCTTCTTTTATTTATAAGAACCTGATTCGCTATTTTTTCCGCCTCGAGAGGATTTTCTATAAAATAAATCTCTAAACTGTGACGCAGAAAATCGGTCATAGCTTCCTGAATACCTTTATTTGTTATAGCTTTTTTAGTCTGGTTCTCATAGGAAGTTATACTCGAAAACGACGAAATACAGATAACAAGACAATCTCTTATATCGTCGAACTTAACCTTGCTCTCGGTTTTATTATATTTATTATTATTTTTTAAATAGTTATCTATCATATATACAAAGGCGTTTTTAACAGCTTTATCAGGAGCGCCGCCGTACTCAAGCCAGCTCGAGTTATGATAGTATTCGGTTAAAGCGGTTTTATTAGAAAAAGCGCAGGATACGCATATCTTACACTTGTACTCGGGCTTATCGGCTCTGTCGCGAACCTTACGCTCTGTTTCCCAATATTGTACAGAGCTTAAAGCCTCATCCTCTACAACCTCTTTGATATGATCCTCAATACCGTTTACGTAGTTGTAGTTGGTAACATCAAAGCTTCTTCCGTTCTGATTGCGGAATATAAACTCCACGCCCGCGTTTACAATCGCCTGGCGTTTCATAATATCCATAAAATACTCGGCGCTTACGTCAATATCCGTAAACACATCTATATCGGGTTTCCAATGGATTTTAGTACCTGTGTCACGTCGAGTATATTCTTCCTTTTTTAGTCCGCCGATATTTTCACCGTGCTCAAAATGCAGTGAATACTTATAGCCGTCACGCTTGATTTCAACATCCATAAACTCGGAAGCATACTGGGTTGAGCAAAGTCCTAATCCGTTTAAGCCGAGTGAAAACTCATAGTTTTCGCCGTCGTTATTATTATATTTACCGCCCGCGTACATTTCGCAGAACAGTAACTCCCAGTTCATCTTATTTTCGTTTTTATTATAACCGACAGGAATACCACGGCCGTGATCCTCTACCTCGTATGAGCCGTCGGAATACCTTGTTACCTGAATTTTTCTACCGTAACCCTCTCGAGCTTCGTCAATTGAGTTAGACAGAATCTCGAAAACGGAGTGCTGGCATCCTTCGATTCCGTCCGAGCCGAAAATTACGGCAGGTCTTTTTCTAACTCGGTCGGCGCCGCTAAGTGATGATATACTGTCGTCGTTATAATCGCTAGCTTTTCTTTTAGTCACTACTTTTCACCTCGTAGTTTTTTAATTTTATCTCTCAGATACGCCGCGTGCTCAAATTCAAGCAACTTCGCGGCTGCTCGCATTTCACGCTGGAGACTCTTTATCATCTGTTCTCTCTCTTGGCGAGACATCTGTTTCATATTCTTAAACTCATCGTCGTTATGAGTAGATATTTCGATAATATCGCTTACCTTTTTGATGATAGTTTTTGGAATAATGTTGTGTTCTTCATTATATTTTTGCTGGATTTCTCGTCTGCGGTTAGTTTCAACAATAGCGTTTTTCATAGAAGGCGTAACGCTGTCGCCGTACATTATAACTGTACCCTCGCTGTTTCTAGCGGCTCGCCCGATAGTCTGAATAAGGCTTCGTTCGGATCTTAAAAATCCT
>JAHKZS010000194.1 GCA_020626545.1 bacterium | reverse complement strand
GTGTATATATCTCGATAGACTCTTCTCTCAAGGGAGCCTACGACTTCGACGTTAAGGGTAACGAGAAGGACGGCTACAGCCTTACTCTTACCAACAGAGCCACAGGTGTTATCAATAAATTTGTAAGCGCTGAGGCTACGATGAAGCGTCTCGGAACTATTAAGGGCTACCGAATAGACCGGGATTTAATCGGAACGTGGTACTCCAAGGATAAGAAGAAGGCATATAAGTTCGTCAAGCGCGGACGGATTAAGCGCGTAAGCGACAAAACGATTACCTACGGCGTTTATACCGTCGATGTGCGGAACAAAGTTGTTATTAAGTATATGAAGAGCGTTATTACAACCGTTGAACTTGAGTATAAGATTTACGGCAAAGGCAAGAAGCTTAAAATTAACGATGTAGTATATTATAAGAAAAAATAAAAATATGAACGTGAGTTCACAGTACGGTTAATGGTACACTAAATCCCGTATAATATAAATGTAAAGATTATTTCGGGAGGTACAAAATGCTTAATTTCTGTGTATTCACGTTCATTTCGTATGCGTTGTTCGCTATTATAAAAATGTTCGTTAAAAAAGGAAAAACTGTAAACAAGGAGAAAAATGCGGCATCTGTTTATAATCAACAGGTTTTCGGGAAAACCCGAGTCCTATAAAAAGGTAGAATCTCAGCTCGAAAAATATAAAGAACGTCCGGATTTCGACATCCACTATACCGAGTTTGCGGGAGACGCCGAGAGCTTTTCGCTGGAGTACGTAAAGAACCAAGGTGATTATGTGCGCGTTTACGCCTGCGGAGGCGACGGTACCGTGAACGAGGTTGTAAACGGTATAGCCGGGCTAAAAAACTGCGCCGCGGCGGTTGTTCCTATCGGAAGCGGAAACGACTTTATACGAAGCTTAAACGCCGAAAAAGAGGATTTTCTCGATATTGATAAGCTGATTAACGGCGAAGAAATTTCGGTCGATTTATTAAAATGCGGCGACAGGATAAGCTGTAATTCGATAACTGTCGGGTTCGACTGCGCCGTAGCTAAGGCGGTCGATAAGTTTAAGAAGAAAAAGTTCGTAAGCGCTTCGCTCGCGTATAAGCTCGCGATTTTTTACTGCCTGTTTAAGAAGCGAAGCCACACTTTCTCTGTAACCGCCGACGGAAAAGAGTTTGAGAGGGACGGTACAAACCTGCTCTCGATTTGCGCTAAAGGTAAGTACTACGGCGGGGGAATAAAATGCTCGCCGCTCGCGGATAACTCTGACGGATTTATTGACTTTACGCTTATAAAAACTGTCGGGGTTATGAAGTTTGTCGCTTTGCTGTCGACATTTACTAAGGGTAATCACGTCAACAACCCGAAGCTCGATTTTGTATTTCACGATAAGGTGAAAACGGTGAGCTATACGGACAGTAAGCCTTTTGAAATCGGAATCGACGGCGAGATTTTTACCGTAGAGAGAGCCGATGTCGAGCTTATAAAAGACGGGCTGAGAGTGATAGTACCATAGTGGTGACGGATTGCTTTAAATAAATAAGGCACACAGATGTCATATGTCACACTTTACAAAAAAGGCTGGAGCTTAACGCTTCAGCCTATCATTTTATTACGGATTATAAATACGTCCTTTTCGCTTATATTACAGCTGTAAAGGAAGTTTTCGGTATTTTTATATTTAATATAGATGTACTTAAAAAGCTGTTCCATAGCTTCCTTGGGAGTGTATAAGAACGGGTGGTTGGTTATGAGTTTGCCGTCTTTATCCTTTAAGTAATCGCCCCATTGTTTAGTAAGCTCGGGGAATCTCGGCTTTAACATCGTTCGGCTTATACAGTAGTCGAACGCTATGTCGTTTAGGTTAACGCCCGCTATCGAAAGTATAAACGCGCTTATAATACCCGTTCTGTCCTTGCCCGCGTTGCAGTTAAATTGGCATGCGTTCTCGGTTTCGGCGAGCTCGTGAATAACGTCTTTAATCCAACCCTTGTACATCTCTATCCACTGTACATAGCTCTTGCCCCAGCCGGAAAAATTCTTACTCGGGTCGTCGCCGTTGTCCTCGAATCCCGCGGCGTCCGCCCGTCCGAACATCGGAAGGTGGATATATTCTATATTCTCGATATTTCTTAAACTGCTCGGAAAGAGTGTAATATCAGCGTCGCCTCTAAAGTCGAGCGACTTTGTGATTTTGTAGTCCTTTAAAAATTCTATATCTCTTTCGGTAAGCTCCACGGGAGCTTCGCTTCGGACGAACATCCCGAAGTTAGTCGTCTTACCGTACTTCGTCGGATAACCGCCTAAATCACGGCAGTTGCTCATTTTATCGAGCGGTAGTCTTTTATAGTAGTACATTTCCTTATCCTTTTCTACGGGTTACAGATTCCGCACGGATCGTAGCCCTTCTTTATTAGTTCAGACCGCTTACCCTTAAACACGGCCTTGTTATTTGAACTCATTGATTTTACTCCCGCGCAGGACGGAAGGTGGAATTTTTTGCTGTTCTTGTTGAGTATATATTTTCCCTCGGATTTTTTTGAGTATGTAAGGGCTTTACTTTTGTTTCCTTTTAAAGCGGATTTTCCCGAATAATATCTCGTTACCGTGCCGTCGGATTTATTGTTGCCGTTCGAGTAAGTTATCATAACTCCCGGCTGAACATTATAACAGTAAACGTTGAAGCTTACGCCCTTTCCGCCGTCCTCAACCGACCAGGCTTCCATCTCTACACCGCTCGCGAGGAGATTATCTCCCTTAAAAATCGGAGTTACCCTGTACAGAACGTGGTTGCGGGTTGTGTGTACATATTGGGCGACCTTTTCCTCGAAAGGCAGCATTCCCTCTACATTCATATATCGAGTGCCCGTAATGAGATTGCGTTTGTTTGCGTTTTCGCCCGTGAGCTGATAGCCGATAAGATGACATCGGTTATAAATATGTCCGTCGGAGATAAACGCGTACTCCTTCTGAACCCAGCCTGTCGGATGGACGGAGCTAATCGAACCGCGCTTTTCTTTAGGCATTGTATCGGTACTTACATTCGCGAAAGCAGTCCCGCATCTTCCGAGTTTATCGAGGCGGGAATACTTTTCGAATGATTTTGTTTTCTGTTTTTCCTTATCGGTAAACTCGGGCGAGTTGCCGTTAATCTCTACGTAAGGCGAGCTTTTGTACTCGGGAATACCGCCGAGGTCTATGTTCGGCTTTGAGCCTGTCGAACCGCTCGAGCAGGAGCTCAGTATAACGCTGAGGATAACGAGCAGTACCGCTGTAAATTTTTTCATTTTGATCCTCATAGAAGTTCGATTAAGAGAACGTCCTCTATCTTAACGACGCTTTTGTCGGTAAAAATAAGTTCCTTTTTAAATTCGTCGAGACGTCTTACCGAGCCCTGAAAGCTTACGTATTTACCGCCCGATTTTCTTTCGTCGGGGATAAAGTATACGAGCTTAACCTCGGGTTTAGAGCTGATGTTCTCGGCTATTTTATTGAGGTTTTCGTTTAAAAGCGTGAGTTCGTCCTCGTTTAGCTGATGTTTTTTCGTAGTCAGGCGCGAGGTTTCGTTTATCATAGCTCCGAACCCCGTAAGCGCCGCGAACGGCATAAACTGAGCCGCGCGGTTTTCGTCGGTCATATGAGCCCGCGCCGGGGATACGGGGCGTTCGCGGTATAGTATATCCTTGTATCTGAAATCTTTATCGTCCATTTTAGTTGAAATAGTATTTGTTCGTAATAAGGAAATCGCCCTTGGTCCGCGCGTATTCGCACGCTTTATTTACTTCGGTGAAGTTGTAACATCCGAATTTAAGCTTGTAGCTGTGGGCGAGCTTAACGATGTCGGAGTTAATACAATCCTTGCTGTACCTGAAAATTACGACCTTAGCGGATTTTTCCTTAGCGTATTTGAGCGAGGCTTTTACCTCGTCGATATTATTCGGCAGGGTTAAAAATCCCGCGCGAACCTTACTTTTAACTATTCTCTCGAAAGCGCCTTTGTCGCCTGAGAATACGGTAACTTTTCCCTCGACCTTGTATTTTTTAATAGCCGCGGCTATTTTTTTGAAAGCTTTATCGGAGGTGTTCTTGTCTTTGGTATGGAGATAAAGCTTCATCTTGTATTCCGAAATCTTCTTGATAACCTGTTCTACGGTCGGAAGATACTGTGTCGGGTATTTCTTTATGTTTTTACCCTTAACTATAGGATATTTTTTTATATCGTTCACGGTAAGAGTTCTTATATCCGCTTTAGAATTGCAGGCTGTGAGGATTTTATCGTGGCTGATTAAAAGCGCGCCCGACTTAGTTTCCCACCAGTCCGCTTCTACGGAATCGTAACCGCTCTTATACGCTTCCTTGAACGAAGCGAGAGTGTTTTCGGGAGCTATATCCATACGTCCGCGGTGACCTGTAATTTCAATATCGCGGGTAGTAACTTTACCCGTATATAGTTTAGTTTCGTTGGTGTACGGACGTACAAAAACCGTATAGACCTTGTTAAAGCTCAGCCCCGATAAATGCTTTGTCGAGAATGTGTAGGTGTTATCCTTGAGGTTTTTAACCCTTTTAAATTTCTTTTTGTTGAAATCGAGCTGGAGCTTTACGTTATAGCTTGTCGCGTATTTGGCGTTTGTCCATTTAACCTTAAGCTTGCCGTTAGTCCATTTATAAGCGACCTTGGGCGCGGTAACTATTTTGTACACATTAGACCACGCTCCGTAAACCGAGCCGACCTTAGCCCTTACTTTAACCGCGTATCTCTTGCCCGCGTTAAGCTTAGGGATAGTGTATTTATTGCCGGCGATATTTTTGTATAATCTCGTTACGCCTTTTCCGTTGCTGAATTTTACCTCGTACTTAGCGCCCGAAATTTTAGACCACTTGATTTTGGCTGAAGTTGTCTTAGCCGAGGTCTGTTTGACTTTCGCAATTTTTTTGACTCCCGTAGCCGATATTGAAATCGTAGAAAATACCGAAGTCAAAATTATTACCGATAAAAGTAACGC
>JAHKZS010000193.1 GCA_020626545.1 bacterium | reverse complement strand
GGCGTACGCATATTTTCAAGAGTTGCTTCCAGTGAAGCCCTTACGCCCGGATACTCAGCCTCATCCATAATCTCAGTTATACTTTTGATTATAAACTCTATCCCGTCTACAATTTCAACAGAAATTATCTCTGATAATAAATCGGAAATATCGTCAACAGATAAGTTGATGTTTTTAAGAGTTGTATCTATATCCATTGTAGAACGGTTATCAATACCGACCATTGCCGAAATCATCATTCCGCCTTTAAAGATAAACTGATTACTGTATTTAGATCGAGATACTCTTTCAAGGAAACGCTCCATAATGTAGTTTCGGATAATAACCTGCGCCTTTGCGCTGTCTCCGCCTGATTTATTATGAACTAAATCTTTTAGCTGTCTTGATGTTTTTATCATAACAAAACCTCCAGATACTGCTTTACAGCGGTTTCCACCTTAAATTCCTTTGCGTATTCTAATAGCAATGGAATATTCTTTTCACAGTTTCTTAAATACTGTTTAATCGCAAACTGCTTATCCTGGATCTCAATTTTACAGTTACCCTTAAAAATATCACAAAGAGTTCTCTCAGCACTATAAACATTAACACTATTCCCCATAGGAGTTTTACATTCTATAACTCCAATTGAATACCATTCGGGTTTTACAGAAAATACGGATATATTTTGTTGTTTCAATTTAGTTGAATTGTATCCGTGAGGAACAGTAACCTCATATTTTAATGGTTCTCGTTCGGATAATTCCAGCAAATATAAAGCTGTTTCATGAGAAAACACAGCCTTTGCATATCTGCTTTGGAGCGCAAACATACCATCCTCCCACGAATTAGGCGCAAGGTATACACCTCGTGACAGCATTTTGTAATCGTTTTTTCTAACAAAGTCAAGAAAATACGGTTTTGAAATACCCGATTTAACAGCATCTGATGTCTTCAAAATACCGTTGTTTTGTTTTGATAATTCTATAAGCATTTGTTTTTTCAAAAAAATCACCTTACCTCTATGCTACATATAACAACATAATGTAGCATAGAAGTAAAGTGTTGCCAATCACATTTTATAATTCTTTATATTAGTAACTAAAGTAACTAATGCGTCCTCAAAATCTATTTTTACATTTATAAACATATTGATCTTAGAATGAAATTATAAATAACAGCAAAAGAATTATCTGTCGATATTTATAGAGAGTTAAATAAATATCAATAATACTTCCCTTTAATCTTGTCCAAAAACTCCTGCCAATAATGTTCATCAATATTATTTTTCTCGGCGAAGCTGAGGGCTTGAAACACGAAATCGTTATTATTAACGTAATCCGCTATCTTGGGAGAAACGCTCGGAACGGCTCTTGATTTAGCCGCGAGGTGTTCAAACAGCTCCCGTTCCTTAGGCTTCAATCTTAACTCGTTTTCCATTTTGATTAAAATATCATATGACGGCGCGGGGCGTTTTCCGGTTTCAATGCTCGAAATATACGAGTATGAAATCCCGACCAACTGCGCAAAAACTCTTTGGCTGATACATAAAGCTTTCCTTTTTTGTTGTAAAAATGCTCCAAATTCATTACTCACAATAGTCATCCCCACAAATTTTCCTTATAAATGAATTATAAAGTTCACAAAATTGTACGATAATTGATTTTTGTGAAGAAATTTGTTGGAAAATGTTGGAAAATGTAGATTTATGTAGTATAATTACATTCAAGGGAGATGAGAACTATGACAGAAATAGGGTTACTCGTTTTAGAAGATGACGCAAAAGTAATACACCAATACGAACAGCTCTCTAAAAGATATCCGTTAGTCAATTATTTAGGTTCGACAAACAGTGCGTCCAAAGCTCTAAAGATGTGTGAAAAGCTCAAACCTAATTCAATCGTTGTTGACCTTGAACTGCAGCTTGGCGAAGGAACAGGTCTCGATTTTCTAAAGAGCCTTAGGGAACACCCCTTATCAACTAACCCGTATATCATTGTAGTCACAAACAACGTCAGCTCGTCCACTCATAAAATGGCTCGAAATCTTGGAGCTGATTTTATAATAACTAAGAATCAAAAGGACTATAACGCAAAAATGGTTCTGGATTTATTCAGAACCTACAACGAAACATACAACTGCTGCGATGATGAGCTGTACGAAAATAATAAAACTCAGCTTGAAGCGGCGCTGGAATACCGCACGAGGCTAAAGGAAAGAATTTCCGAGGAATTGGATTTAATCGGAATATCGCCGAGAGTTAAGGGCAGAAAGTATCTAAGAGACGCTATCGAGCTCACCTGCGATAAAGAACGGCCGAATCTTTCGGCAATGATAGCTAAGAGCTATTCGGTATCTACCCCAAGCGTAGAGCGGGCTATGCAGGGAGCTATAAACAGAGCGTGGAACACTACCGACACCGAAACTCTCGAAAAGCAATATACCGCCTACATAAACCCCGACAGAGGCCACCCCACCGCTACGGAGTTTATCTTCTACTACGCAGATAAGGTTAAAAACAATATTTAACATATTACCTTTACATGAACAATTATAATATAGTACGCAAAACAACCGATGTCTTACTTTGACATCGGTTGTTTTTTTAATCATTTAACTTTGATTTTAACTACTTTTGTTACCGTCTTAGCGTTGTAGTCAGCGTTACCCGCTGCTGTTATTTTCAACTTAATCTTATAAGTTTTCTTAACATACTTTCCTTTCTTAAAAGTGATTGCGCCTGTTTTATTATTAATTGTAATTTTCTTAAAGATTTTTTTATTTGTTCCATTCTTAACCTTGGAAACAGTTACCGCACCTTGAGCGTTTTTTATTGTAAGCGGCTTAACGGTCTGCTTTTTATTCTTTAATTTATTAGCTTTTACAGACTTAGCCTTAGCCGTTATTTTAATCGGGTTAGGTTGCATATTTTTAATTATCGGAGCGGCTGTTGCCGGCTGAGTTGGGTCGGTTCCCACGGGAGGTGTTGCTATCGGCTTGGTTACTATTGGTGTTGTTACATAAGATTCTGTAACTTCGAAAGTGGTTTCGCTTGGAGTTGTAACAACAGGTTCAGATGAAATGGGCTCGGTTGAACCTTCTTCCTGATATATATAATCAGGAGCAGCATAAAGCACATAGGAACTTTTTTCTAGTTCTTCTATAGCTCTTAAAACAATTTCCTTTGTTTTATCCTTGAATTTAACAAGATATGTATTATGTACACACGACGCTCCTGTTTCATTTACTTCCTCAATCTCAAAATCCTTAAGTAGTGTTTCTATTGCCGGAGCATCAAATTCTACTCCAACAACCACTACGCCGGGCGTAAAATCTTCATCGTAAATTTCCGCCGAATCAGAAGGCTTTTCAGTAACAGGCTCTGAAGTAACTGGTTCAGTTGAACCTACTTCCTGATATATATACTCAGGAGCGGCATAGAGCACATAG
>JAHKZS010000192.1 GCA_020626545.1 bacterium | reverse complement strand
TCGCCTCGACCATAAAAAGAGCAGAATCTAACGGATTCTGCTCTTATTCATTTTCAAAATAAGCGACAGGATTTGAAGCCGAGGGTTAATAAAATCGTCCAGTGGACGATTTTTACCGAGGAGCGCTTATGGGAGTTTTCTTCTTTGCGTGAACCACAAAGACGATATCACAAATTTCCAAAAGAAAAAAGTATGTCGCCTCGACCATTAATTCAGGGTAGTATCTAACAGATACTACCCTGATTTATTATTAAAGTAAGCGACAGGATTTGAAGCCGAGGGTTAATAAAATCGTCCGGTGGACGATTTTTACCGAGGAGCGCTTATGGGAGTTTTCTTCTTTGCGTAAACCACAAAGACGATATCACAAATTTCCAAAAGAAAAAAATTATGTCGCCTCGACCATTAATTCAGGGTAGTATCCAACAGATACTACCCTGATTTATTATCAAAGTAAGCGACAGAATTTGAAGCCGAGTTTTATTCATAACACCATATCTTTCAATTTACTTTTTCATTAATCTTACATCGCTTCCGAAGAAGTCGAGTCTATGGGCTTCGCCTACTATTCTCGAAACAAATCTCTCGGAGTAGATTTCCTGGATTTTGTCGAGGGTAAGGTTAGTGCTTACGATAGTCGGTTTACCGAGTAAGAGGCGTGAGTTAAAGAGGTTATAAACCGCCTGGGAGGAAAACTTATTTATAAACTCAGTTCCGAGGTCGTCGATAATAAGCAGGTCGCACTCGGTCAGGGTATCTTCAAGGTGATTATTCTCTTTGTTTCGGGAGAACTGCTCCTTTTCAAGTTTAGAAACTACTATAGGCGCAGATACATAAATTACGCCGAAACCTCTTTTTATAACCTCGTTAGCGATAGCTAAGCTGAGGTGGGTTTTCCCAAGCCCTGTCTTTCCGTTCATAAACACGCTTTCGGAATTCACGGAAAAATCCCTTGCGTAGGCTTTACAATAATTAAAAATATTCTCCATCTGAGCGTAAGGAGAACGCGGAAATTCGGAGGTCTTTTCCTTAGAGTAATAATCGAGTTTAAAGTCCTCGAATGTACAAAGGCTTAACCGTGAGTTTTTATTTAAATCGGCACAGGCTGTTTCGACTAAAACACGCTTTAGACACTCGCACATTACGGTTCGGTTGTCCTGTTCGATATATCCCGTGTCGGAGCATTTTTCGCAAGTATACTCAGGCTCTACATCTTTTGTGGAATAGCCGTGACTGTTTAAGAGAGTTTCATACTCAGTCTGAAGCTTTAGACTTTCGGATTTAAGATTTTCCAGTTCATGCTTAACATCTCCGCCGCGAAGTACAGCTCGGCCGGCTTTTATCGCGCATGAAGCGATTTTACGCTCGTACTCGGCGGCTTCGGGAATTTCCGAGAAAATCTTTTCGCGCTTAAAATCAGCTTTACGCTCGGCGTCAAGCTTTCTCTGTTTAATAATTTCTATGGATTTTTTTCTTACTTCCGTACTGTATCCCATAAGTACCTCTACTTTATTTTCATAAGTTCCTCTAAGTCGTAGGACGGTTTAGAGGACGAATCTTTAGCGGATTTATTTTCGGGCTTTTTATCGAGCTTTTCAATATCCTCGGGAGTTTTTACCCCGGCGTCGTGCCAGCGTTTAAGGATTTTATTAATATACGGCATAGATAATTTGCCTGTATTATCGACGTTAGCCTCATAAGCCATGCGCAAAAGCTCATCGGAAAAATGCCATTCCCCTACCCATCTGTCAGCGAACTCGAGCTGTTTAGCTGTAGCGGAACCCGCGTTGCTGAGTCCGAAAACGAATCTTATTCTCGACCAGTTTTCGTTCGAGCGCTTGGAGTCGGCGATTTTTTTATCGGCTGCTTCCATTGTATTTATGCCGTCGTCAGCCCATTTAACACCCATTCGCTCTATTGTACGCATATCGGTTTTGCCGATACTTACGCAGTAATTAACGAGCATTACTATTACCTCGGCGGGCAGTCCGCAGGTATCGTAGAGCATTACGATAACCGAGGTTCCGCCGCTGGAGAGCGGTTTTGAGAGCGAGGCTTCTACCTCGCCGAGCAAGGCTTTAAGATTATCGTCGGCGTTTATAATCTGAGCCGCGGTGACGATATCGGGCTTCATAGGCCGTTGTACAACCGACTTTTTCTTAGGCTCCTCGGCTTTAGCTTCGACAGGTTTAGTATTCTCGGAAGATTTACCCGGAGCAAGCTCTCCGCCGGCTTCGACTATAACCTCACGCTCTACCCAGAACTTAACGCAATCCTTTACGTCGGCTTCGTGGATAGTCAGAGCGTCGCCTATTTCCTTATATGTATATGATTTTTCGCAGTTTCTAAGCAAAAACAGTAAAACTTTAAGCTGGCTTTGGCCGGCGATTTTAATATGCTCGTCAACTACGCATGACGGTACGGCGAATACCGAACCCCATTTCCCTAAATTTATCCGGACAGACATAGTTACATCCTTTTTATAATAATATCTAATTAATATCTTACAGTATACCATAAAACTTCATCTTACGCTACAAAATTTAAAAAATATTTTCTTGACTAAAATTTAACTCAGTCATATAATATTATAAAACTTTATTTAAGGGTGAGGCATTTTGACACATACTTACACTCCTTTCGGAGTATGCTCGAGAAGAATTTCCGTCGATATTGAGGACGGAATTATTAAGGATTGCAGTTTTTTAGGCGGTTGCAACGGCAACACAACAGGCGTAGCCGCGCTTGTTAAGGGTATGAGAGCCGAGGACGCCGTAAAGAAGCTAAAGGGTATCGACTGCAACGGCAGAGGTACTTCCTGCCCCGATCAGCTCGCGATTTGTATAGAGGAAGCTTTAGAGAAAGAATAATTCTTTTAAGGAATATTATGGAGAAGTTTTATCCCGATTATTACAAAAAATTTAAATGTATAGCTAACCTTTGCCCTGACAGCTGTTGTCAGGGCTGGGATGTTGTTGTGGATGAAAAAAGCGAAAAATATTACGACAGCGTTCAAGGAAGCTTCGGCGAGAAAATAAGAAAGGTCACCGTTACAGACGAAGACGGCGACCGTATTTTTACGCTTGAAAACGACAGATGTCCTTTCTGGAACAAGGACGAGCTGTGCGATATTTACATAAATCTCGGCGAGGAACACTTATGCGATACATGTAAAAAATTCCCGAGAATAACTATGGATTACGGGAGCTTTACGGAATACACGTTATCTCTCGCCTGTCCGAAAGCGGCTGAGCTTATACTGAATAATGATTTTATAATTCCCGAAAAGAATTATAGATTAGATAACGATTATTATAACGCTGAGGATATGGAACAGTTGCTAAAAGAGCGTAAACAGGCTGAGAAGATTTTATTAACCGAGGGATTATCGTTTAAAGAAAAGTTAAAAAATTTGATTGAGTTTTTCTCGGAGGGTTTAAGCACTACTGATAAAAATTACAAATTTATCTTCGATATTCACGAAAGGCTTGAATTTATTAATCCGGAGTATTCCGAAATTATTAAGAACTCGTACAGTAATTCGCTGAGCGAGGGTTTCGATGATATTTATACAAGGATGGCGGTTTATTATATTTACCGATACTTTTTAAACGCTATCGAAGATATGAATATAACGAATGTGATTAAGAAGATTTTTTGCGCTTATATTATTACCGCTTCTATAGCTTCTTTCGAAAACAATCCCGATATAATTAGAATAATTCAGAACTACTCAAAAGAAGTCGAGCACTCCTACGACAACAACGCTACATTGGAATTCTTTTTCGAGAATGACGAAAGATTTAATTTAGAAAATTTAATTTCTTTTTTAGAATAATAAAGTATAAAGAAAACGGGCTGTTAAACAGCCCGTTAATTATTTTTCAAGTGTGCCTGTACTTAAAGCCTTTAAATAAGCGTTTATAAAGCCGTCGAGATCGCCGTCCATAACCTTTTCCACATTACCTGTTTCGAAGTTTGTGCGGTGGTCTTTAACCATAGTATACGGCATAAAGACGTAGGAGCGGATTTGGCTTCCCCAGGTAATTTCCTTTTGGACGCCTTTAATATCCTCGATTTTATCGAGATGTTCGCGCTCTTTAATCTCCATTAACTTTGAGGCGAGCATTTTCATAGCGACGTCACGGTTCTGGTACTGGCTTCTTTCGACCTGGCTCGCTACTACGATACCTGTCGGAATATGGGTAAGACGTACTGCCGACGAGGTTTTATTTACCTTCTGTCCGCCTGCTCCGCTTGCGCGGTAAACATCCATTTTAATATCCTCGGGATTTATATCGACCTTAATATCATCGTCGATTTCGGGCATAACTTCTAATGAGGCAAAGCTTGTGTGACGTCTGCCCTGGGAATCGAACGGAGATACTCGAACCAAACGGTGTACTCCCGCTTCGCTCTTTAGATAGCCGTAAGCGTTCTCGCCCTCGATAAGAAGCACGGCGGATTTAAGTCCCGCCTCGTCGCCGTCGAGATAATCGACAGTTTTAATCTTGAAGTTATGAGCTTCAGCCCAGCGGGTGTACATACGGAACAGCATTTCCGCCCAGTCCTGAGCCTCTGTTCCGCCTGAGCCCGCGTGGAATGTAAGGACAGCGTTATTCTTATCGTACTCGCCCGTGAGCAGAGTTTTGAGCTTCTGCTTAGCGAGTTCGGATTCGACCGCTTCGACTTCGGAAAGCGCCTCATCGTAAAGTCCCTCGTCCTCCTCCTCGTTAGCGAGTTCTATTAAAGCCGCGGCATCGTCGTAATGCTCGACAAGTTTATTATATTCCTCCACCGTACCTTTTAAGGCGCCTGTTTTCTGGAGTACAGACTGGGACTTTTCTACATCATCCCAAAAGCCCGGTTCGGTAGCCTTAAGCTCGAGCTGTTCGATTTCGGACATCAAGGATTTTAAACCGAGCGCGTCGGATAAATCATCGATATCGGGTTTGGAAGCTTCCAGCCTGAGTAAAAGTTCCTCGAATTGAACCATTAGTATAACCTCTTTTGCATAAAATTACCATTGTGTATTATAACAAATAACAGCGGGATTGTAAATGCTTTTTTCTATTTGATTTTTTCCGCGATTAATGGTATTATTTAATAAATATATAAATTAGGAGATTTTATGGATTTTACAAAAATTAAATGTCCCGTCTGCGATATTGAATTTAAAGACGGCGACGATGTAGTTGTTTGTCCCGAATGCGGTACTCCCCACCACAGAGAATGCTATGAAAAAGAGAATCGTTGTTTCTACGAGAACAAGCATAATGACGGCTTTAGCTTCGGCGAAGATAGTAACACGGATTCTGACGGCAAGGAAGCTGATACAGTAATCTGTCCGAGATGTAAGGCTGAAAATCAAAAAGGAATGTTCTACTGCGGAAAATGCGGTTATCCTCTATCCGCTCAAAACAACAACACTTATCAAAACACATACCAAAATACAAATACCAACACGACATTTCCCGGATTTATGGACCCGATGGCGGGAGTTAATCCCGAAGAAAACATGGGCGAAGGCGTTACCGCGGGAGAGGTTTCCAAGTTCGTACAGAATAACACACCTTATTTTATAAGAGTATTTAATAATATCAAGAATTTTAATAAGGGAAGATTCTGCTTTGTGGCGTTTCTGTTCAGCGGAGGTTATCTGCTTTACAGAAAGATGTATAAGATAGGCGGTATTATCACGGCGATTATGCTTTTATTATGGACGTCGGAGCTTTATATTCACTACTGCACACCCGCCGGTCAGAAAATGATTGAGCTTATGAATAACTACTACACTTCCGTAACTACCGCGGCAAGCTCTACTCAGGCGGTAAACGAGCTTATGCAGAGTATTTCTTCGCTCGACAATATAAGTATATTCCTTTTGGGATTGATGTATTTTTCCTCTATCGCTCAGTTCGCGCTCAGAATAATAATCGGTATTTTTTCTAACAGATGGTATTTTAAACACTGTAAAACTAAAATATCGGAAATCAAAAAAGAAGGTAAAGATACAGATAAAGAACTCAGAGCTAAAGGCGGAGTTAACACCGCTATCGCGCTCAGTCTGTTTCTCGTGTATTTAACAATAGAATTCGTACCATATTTTTTAACAGGAGGGATTTAGAATGAGGATAAAGAAAGCGATTATACCCGCGGCGGGATTCGGCACACGAGTTCTACCCGCTACAAAAAGTATGCCTAAGGAAATGTTTCCGATTGTAGACAAGCCGACTATTCAGTATATAGTCGAGGAGGCTGTCGCTTCGGGAATTACAGATATTATGATTATCACTAACCGCGGTAAAGGTGTTATTGAGGATCATTTTGACTACTCTCCCGAGCTTGAGGCTAACCTTAAAAAGAGCGGTAAGGACGACTTTTTAAAGCAGGTTCACGATATAGCTAACCTCGCGGACATTACTTTTATCCGCCAAAAAGAGATGAAAGGTTTAGGACACGCTGTACTTAAAGCCAAGGCATTTGTCGGAGACGAGCCTTTCGCCGTACTTTTCGGTGACGGAGTAATTGACTGCGACGGAACTCCCGCGATTAAACAACTTATCGACGCTTATGGTGAATACGGCGAGGGCGTACTCGGAGTAAAAAAAGTTCCCGAGAGTGAAATTCACAAGTACGGCTCGCTCAAAGTAGAGAATCTTCACGACAACGTATTCAAGTGTACCGATATGGTTGAAAAGCCTCAGACAAAGGAAGAAGTTCTTTCACTGTATTCAATTACAGACCGTGTAGTTCTTCCACCGAGCATCTTCGAAATTTTGGAAAGAACTAAGCCCGGCGCGGGTAACGAAATCCAGCTTACCGACGCTATGAGAGAAATCGCCGTAACAAAGGGTATGACAGCGGTTGAGATGGACGGAAACCGTTTCGATATGGGTAATAAATTCGGCGTTCTTAAGGCTAATATCGACGTAGGACTAAAGCATCCCGAAACTAAAGAACAGCTTAAAGAATACATAAAAACTTTAGCCGAAACATTATAATTTTAAAAACATTGACTAAATTGAAAAACTTAGTGTTCAAGGCTTGAAAAAACGAATAATAAATGCTATAATTCCAGTGTTAAACGAAAGGCAATGAAGCTTTCCGCTTCATTGCCTTAAATATTTTTATAATTTAATTTAATACCATATCTCGATAAACTTAGGTTCACGCTTTTCGAATACGGTATAATACTCAAAACCGCAGGTTTTAGCGAGCTCTATTCCCTGCTCTATTCCCTGGGCAAGATTTTTAAAATTATGGGCGTCGCTTCCTACGGTAATATACTTACCGCCGAGTTCTTTAAAACGCTTTACCATATTGATTCCCGGCAGAGTTGAGTTAATTTCCTTAAACAATCCGGAGGTATTAATCTCGAGAGCTTTATTTCTCTTTATAAGAGTATTGAAAATCTCGTCTATAACTTCGCTGTATCTGTCCATATCAGGTTTAATATCGGTTCTCTCATAAATATAACGCAGAGGATAAGTCAGATGAGCCAGGCTGTCGAAATCGGCGTTTTGAGCGGTATCGAGTATTTCATCGAAATATTTATCGAGTAAAGGATACACGTTTTTTTCGTTGTACTCGAGGTAGTAAAAATCCTCCATATCCTTGAGGTTATGGACGGACGCGAGGATAAAATCGAAATCAGCTATATCGAGCGCCTTTTTGGTAAGTTTCGGAACATGCATCGGCTCGCCGAGCTCCATTCCTTTAAGAAGCTTTAGCTTATCCTTAAATTCGGGAGCAAGCGATTCTACATCTGATACTGATTTTGAGATGGATTTCCTCATATTTCCGTAGGGGCTTTTATCCCCGAGCTTTATATCGGGAGCTTCCATATGGTCGGTTATAATAACCGTGTTTAAACCCTTTTCACAGGCGGCGTTGCATATCTCTAAAACAGAACTTTCGCCGTCGAAAGAATTATTGGAATGAACGTGTGTATCGCAAATTATTTTCATAAATATCACCAAAGTTAATATATCACAATTCCAATACATATGCAAATTAAAAATACTTTATTCATAATAAAAATACAAATCGGAGGTACGTAAATGAAAGCAATAATCACTGTAGTCGGAAAAGATAACGTTGGTATCTTAGCTAAGGTATCCACAGCCTGCGCTGACGCTGACGTTAATATCATTGAAGTAACCCAAAGCGTGCTTCAGGATATGTTCGCTATGACGATGATGGTTGAGATTGATAAGAGTTTGGGAATAGACTCTCTGAGAAACAAGCTCGAAAAAGTCGGCGAAGAAACCTGTACCAAGATTCATGTAATGCACGAGGATATCTTTAACAGTATGCATAAGATATAAAACTCTAAAAGGCGGAGGAAAGTTACTATGTTAGAAACAAAAGATATTCTTGAAACTATAAATATGATCGACAACGAAAACCTTGACGTAAGAACTATTACTATGGGTATTTCGCTTCTCGACTGTATGGACGAGGATATAGATAAGGCGAGCTCTAAAGTTTACGATAAAGTTTGCAGATACGCTCAAGACCTCGTTAAAACAGGCGAAGATATTGAAAAGCAATACGGTATTCCGATTATAAACAAGCGCATTTCGGTAAGTCCTATCGGAATGATTGCCGCTCCGTGCCAGAGTAAAAATGTAGTAAAATTCGCTAAAGCTTTAGATAAAGCGGCTCATACTCTCGGGGTTAACTTCATCGGCGGATACTCGGCGCTGGTTCACAAGGGATTTTCGGCGGGCGATTACGCGGTTATCGACAGTATTCCCGAGGCTTTAGCCGAGACGGAGAGAGTTTGCTCGTCGGTTAACATCGGCTCTACTAAAGCGGGACTTAATATGGACGCCGTTAAAATGATGGGAAAAATCGTCAAGAAAACTGCCGAAAGAACCGCCGACAGAGATTGTATCGGCGCGGCTAAGCTGGTAGTATTCTGTAACGCTCCCGAGGATAATCCGTTTATGGCGGGCGCATTTCACGGCGCGGGCGAGGCTGACTGCGTAATTAACGTCGGCGTTTCGGGACCCGGAGTTGTCAGAGCGGCTCTCGCTAAAGACGGTCACGGTAAAAGTATTGACGAAATAGCGGATATGATTAAAAAGACCGCTTTTAAAATAACGAGAATGGGACAGCTTGTGGCTAAAGAAGCCTCAAAAAGACTTTGTGTTCCGTTCGGAATAGTAGACCTCTCCCTCGCCCCGACTCCGGCGGTCGGCGACAGTGTAGCTTATATACTCGAGGAGATGGGGCTTGAAAGCTGTGGATGCCACGGAACTACGGCGGCTTTGGCGCTTTTGAACGACGCTGTTAAAAAGGGCGGAGTTATGGCTTCGTCGCACGTAGGCGGACTTTCGGGAGCGTTTATCCCCGTCAGCGAGGACGCGGGTATGATAGCCGCGGCTAAGAGAGGCACTCTCGATATTACAAAGCTCGAATGTATGACGGCGGTATGCTCGGTGGGACTTGATATGATAGTAGTTCCCGGAGATATAAG
>JAHKZS010000191.1 GCA_020626545.1 bacterium | reverse complement strand
CTTAAAAGCTCTTCGGCTTTATTAGGCTACGGAAGTTACGTACAGCTCAGCTGGAAAAAGGTAAAGAACGCTAAGAAATACGAGATTTACCGCGCTAAGCTTAACGCTAAGGGCAAGGGCAAGTTTAAGAAGCTCAAAGCCGTAAAAAAGGTTAAGTATAACGACTTCTCTATAAATTCAGGCACATATTATAAATACAAAGTCCGCGCCGTAAACGGAAAGGTAAAGAGTAAATTTACCGCCGCTTCGAAAAAGCTCGGCTATATGAATACTCCGACTTTCGGGGTCGGTATGAACGAGAAGTGCGACGCGATTGATATGCAGTGGTTTAAGATCGGCGGAGCGACGGGTTATAAGATTTATAAGAGTACCGATAAGGGCAAGAGCTATAAGCTCCTTAAAAGCTCTAAATCCTTTAAAGAGAAGTACGGAGTGTACACTTATACCGATACTTCCGTTAAGCTCGGCGAGCATTATTATTACTACATAACCGCTTATAATTCGGTAATGACCTCGAAGAAAAGCAACGTCTACCGCAAGGTGTTTAAGGACTATCAGTTCGCCGTACAGGCGGGCGATACAACGAGCGTTAACTTCCTCTCAATGCTGACATCGTTCGGCTATGATGACGTAGAGTCCGAGGACGAGAGTATCGCGACCTGTAAAATCTCCGAAAAATCTTCGGGAGAGAAGGAGCTTCTCCTCACAGGTGTAAAAGAGGGCTATACTTATCTTAAATTCAAATCCGAATACGACACCGCTAATGTGAGCAGAGTTAAGGTTAAGGTGACAAACGAGCCCGTGTACGATTTTACTCTGAAAAAGGGCGAGAGCGCCGAGGTTTACGATTTCGATTCAATAAAAAGCAATATCGATATGTATAAATCTATGGGGATGAAGATAAAGATTTCCGCAGTCTCTAACGCTCCCGAAATCGCTAAAATCACTAATCCCGGTTCGCTTAACTTTAAAATAGTCGGCGTTTCCGAGGGCGAGGTTCTCGTAAAAGTTAAATTATCCGCAGAAGTTGAGGGCGACACACAGGATGAATTGACCGCGAAGTATATGGTTAAGGTTGAGTAGCTGTTCAACTTATACAATTACACTTAACTGTTTTTGTGCAAGTAAACAAAAATAAAAATTTTTTATAAATTATGAAACTTTTTTCCTGTTTTTCAACGCTACTATAGTGAAAGGAACAGTTAGTAAGTTTAACTGATTCTGTGAATTAAGGAGGTCTTTTTTATGAAAAAGTTAAAAACAATTATTGCGTTGTTGTTATCGGTTATTATAACCATATCAACGGCATCGTGTATCTCTCCGCAAAAGGCGCACGCGGCGAAACTAAGCTATACCTACGACAAATCTACCCATACGCTCTATGTTAACGGCAGCGGAAAGATGAAAAAGAATGATAAGCCTTGGGATGATGATTACAGAGTTTTTGGTTCAGTCAAAAAAATCGTAATTCAGAGGGGTATTACTTCTATAGCCGCCTACGCTTTTTCCGATGATATTGACGGTAATTCCGGAACGGGAAGAAACGGGCTTAATAATGTTACGGAAATTGTTATTCCCGATACGGTAAAATCTATCGGCGAGGAAGCGTTCAGTTTCTTATTCAAGCTGAAAAAAATTAGTATACCGCGAAGCGTCACTAAGGTTGGGAAAAGAGCGTTCGCGGATTGCCAATCCTTAAAATCTATCACCATTCATTCTACCCTTAAAAAGCTTTCCGAAGAAATGTTTTATAACTGCGACAGTTTAAGAAAAGTTAAGATAGAAAAGGGCGTAAAGGAAATAGGCGTGGACGCATTCGATTGTTGTACTAAACTCACTTCGCTGAAATTACCCTCGTCTATCACTAAAATAAAAAGCGGCGCTTTCTCAATTTCAGGAATAAAAAAGCTTATTCTGCCGAAAAAGATTAAGTCAATCGAACCGTTTACATACGCTTACTGTTCTAATTTAAAAAAAGTTATACTACCTAAGCGTATTAAAAAAATCGGTGAGCACGCGTTCAATGGTTGCGACAATCTTAAAACAGTAAAGCTTAATAAAAATATAAAAACTATTCCCCGCGCGGCGTTCGACGAATGTAAGAAGCTGACCAAAATAACTTTTACTAAAAAGCTTAAATCAATAGGTGATAACGCCTTTTTCAGATGTAAAAGTCTAAAAACATTTAAAATACCTAATAATGTTAAGGCAATTAAAGATTATACCTTCTGCGAATGTTCGAAGCTGGAGAATGTAAAAATTCCTAAATCGGTCAAATCTATCGGCAGTTATGCCTTTGAAGAATGTAAAAGCATAGAGAATATAACAATTCCCGACTCTGTGACTAAAATAGGCAGAGAAGCTTTTTACGGTTGTAAAAAATTAAAAACCATAACTATTCCCAAAAGCGTTACTAAGCTCGGCAAATATTTCTTTGGATTCAAATATAAAATTATCGGTACGGATGAGTACGACGAAGAAATAGGTAAATATTTTAAACAGGACGGCTATATAATAAAAGGCTATAAAGGCTCTGCCGCCGAGAAATACGCGGTAGATAACGGATTCGAGTTTGTGTCGTTGGATTAAATTAAGGCAGCTTTACAGCTGCCTTTTTTGTAACACAAAATCATCGCCTCCATAATATGTAGTGTTAATAAATTAAATGGAGGTAATTAACTATGCCCGATGTTCCCTTAAAGACGTCCGCTTCTAATAATTGTTCCGACGACGCGGATCAGTCCTTTTGCATAGACGCCGACCGTGTCTACGATTCGTGCGGAGATAAAGATTGTCTTTCGGAGATGAGAGTTTTCTTTACCGAAGCTAACCAGAATATCATAAACACCGCTGTGTCGGTAAGAATCAGAGAGGCTAATATTCTTAATACCGTTGTTAACGTAGAGCCCGTAACCTACCACTGCGGATTTTACTCGGTGGATATGACCTTCTATTTCGAGATTGTCCTCGACGTTTACTCGAGCGACGGCTCCGCTCCGACTACCGTGAACGGACTTTCCGTATTCGCTAAGCGTGTCATCCTTTACGGCGGAAACGGCAACGTAGCCGTATTTACAAGCGAACCCGAAAGTACCTGCGTTAACCCCGACGAGTCGAGCTTGCCTGTCGCAAAGGTTCAGGTAGCTCAGCCGATGGCGCTTACCGCCTGCCTTACCGAGTGTTGCAGTCCGTGTATGCCGAGCGCGGCTATTCCCGACTGTGTAACCGAGTATTTCGGCTCGGCGATTGTGCCGTCGCAGGCTCGATCTGTTCTCGCTACTATCGGCGTGTTTACGATAGTACAGCTCAAGCGCACTGTCCAGATGCTGATTCCCGCGTTCGATTTCTGTGTTCCCGATAAGGAGTGCGTAACTTCTACGGATAATCCGTGCGATATGTTCTCGAGGGTTGACTTCCCTGTAGAGCAGTTCTTCCCGCCGAACTTAGCGGATATCGATCCCGATAATATCGAGACTTGCGGATGTTAGTGTTTTAAAAAAGGGCAAAGGGGTAAGGGTTAAGGGCTAAGTGAATGTTGTGAATACAAATCAGACTAAAAAAACATAACCCTGCCTGACTGTATTAATACTGCTATATCCTTATTTATACATTCGGGATGCTAAGGCTTTTTCTTTATAAAAGTATCTTCCCGACATACCCTTTCCACTTTTCCCTGTGCCCTTTGCCCTAAAAAAAAGGTCGGTTAAACCG
>JAHKZS010000190.1 GCA_020626545.1 bacterium | reverse complement strand
AACGAGGTTGCTCCCTCGCAGCATGAGCTCGCTCCCGTTTTCAGCACCTCAAACATCGCAACCGATCACAACGAGCTTACGATGGAAATTATGAAGAAAGTCGCTGAACGGCATAATATGGTATGTCTGCTTCACGAAAAGCCGTTTAAGGGTGTTAACGGTTCGGGTAAACACAACAACTGGTCAATTTCCACTAATACGGGCGAGAATTTGCTTTCTCCCGGAAAAAATCCCGAAACCAATATACAATTCCTTATTTTCCTTTCGGCGATTGTAAAGGCTGTGGACGAATATCAGGACTTACTTCGTATCACGGTTGCCTCATCGGGCAACGACCACCGCTTAGGCGCGAATGAAGCTCCGCCCGCGATTATCTCAATGTATCTCGGCGACGACTTAGACGCTCTCGTTCATTCAATCATCAACGGCGAAGATTACCACAGCCACAAAACAGCAAGAATGAAGACAGGCGTTGACGTACTCGCTGATTTTAAGAAAGACAACTCAGACCGCAACCGCACTTCTCCCTTCGCGTTCACAGGAAATAAATTTGAATTCCGCGCTCTCGGTTCATCACTTAATATCGGATGCCCGAACTATATGCTGAATACAATGGTTGCCGAGGAGCTGGGTCAATTCTACGAGGTACTTAAAGACAGCGAAGATATTGAAACAGACGCGAAAGCTCTGATTAAGAAAGTTTTAACCGAACATAACAGAATTATTTTCAACGGCGACAACTATTCAAACGAGTGGATTGAGGAAGCAAAACGCAGAGGTCTTTTGAACTTAAAATCACTTCCTGAGGCGTTTGAGAGATTCCTCGATAAAAAGAACATAGATTTATTTACAAAGAACAATATTTATTCCGAAGAAGAGCTTAAAGCACGTCACGCGATTGAACTTGAAATCTACGCGAAGCAGTTGAATATCGAAGGCTTGACAATGCAGCAAATGGCTCGAAAAGACATTATCCCCGCGGTTTCTTCTTTCATTCACGAGCTTGCGGATACAGCGGTAGCAAAGAAAGCCGTATCAAAACAAATCTCAACAAAATCGGAAGAAAATCTAATCAACAGTCTTTCTAAAAAGCTTGACAAATTTATTAAGCTGACTGATGAACTCAGAGATGAGGTTTGTATGGCGTCTTCAATTACCGACCCGCAGGAAGAAGCAAACTACTATCGAAAGAACGTAATTCCAAAGATGGAAGAATTGCGGGAAGTCGGCGACAGAATGGAAATGGAAACATCAGAAAAATACTGGCCGTATCCCTCATATACTGAATTATTATTCAGCGTATAGTTTATAGTTTTATTTTAAATTCGAAACGGCGTGTTCAATTCATTTTACGGCACGCCGTTTTCCGTTTAATATTCAAGGTAATTAAGGAGTAATTAAAAATGAATGAGACAATTAAAGAACTTGTCACTCAGCTGACAAACGAACAGCTTTTCGCGGTATGGTTTTTAATCGGCGCCGCGCTGGTGTTCTGGATGCAGGCGGGCTTCGCTATGGTAGAAGCGGGCTTCACCAGAGCTAAAAACACCGGTAATATTATTATGAAAAACCTTATGGATTTCTGTATCGGTACGGTAACATTTATCCTTATCGGTTTCGGACTTCTTATGGGCGAGGATTTATTCGGATTTATCGGACAGCCCGGGTTTGATATTTTTACCGCGTATAAAAGTTTTGATTTTTCCAACTTTGTATTTAACCTCGTATTCTGCGCGACTACCGCGACAATCGTCTCGGGCGCTATGGCGGAAAGAACAAAATTCCTTTCCTACTGCGTGTACTCGGGAGTAATCTCGGCGGTTATCTATCCTATTGAGGCGCATTGGATCTGGGGCGGCGGCTGGCTCAGCCAGCTTGGATTCCACGATTTCGCGGGTTCCTGCGCTATCCATATGGTCGGCGGTATCTCCGCTTTAATTGGCGCTAAAATATTAGGAGCGCGTATCGGTAAGTTTAAGAAAGATGAAAACGGAAAAGTAAAGGTCGGAGCCTTTCCCGGTCACAACATCGCGTTAGGCGCTTTGGGCGTATTTATCCTTTGGTTTGGATGGTACGGCTTTAACGGAGCGGCAACAAAATCCGTAGACCAGCTCGGTTCGGTATTCCTTACGACAACTGTCTCCCCCGCTATCGCTACTGTTGTTTGTATGGTATTCACATGGATTAAGTACGGTCACCCTGACGTGAGTATGTGTCTTAACGCTTCGCTCGCGGGACTTGTAGCTATTACAGCTCCGTGCGACGTAACCGACGCTTTCGGCGCTCTTGTAATCGGCGCGGTTTCGGGTCTTCTCGTATGCTTCGGCGTATGGCTTTTGGATTATAAGCTTCATATCGACGATCCTGTCGGAGCCGTAGCGGTACATATGCTCAACGGTATCTGGGGTACGCTCGCGGTTGGACTTTTCGCCACCGACTCAGCTCCCGGTTACGAGATAGCTAACGCTTCGGGCAAAAAGCTCGTCGGACTTTTCTACGGCGGAGGCTTTGAGCTTATGGGTATACAGCTTTTAGGATTCGCAACGGTTGCCGCCTGGACAGTTGTAACAATTACAATAGCGTTTTTATTAATCAAGAAACTTTTAGGTCTCAGAGTTACGAGAGAAGAAGAAATTACAGGTTTGGACGAAACAGAGCACAATATGCCCTCGGCGTACGCGGGCTTCAGTATGACTCCCGAATACCTTGAGGAAGGCGAAACACCCCTGCTTGTAAGCGGAGATGTTCCCGCTGCCGAAGCGATTCCAATTAAAAAGATGCCGACCTTCGACGACGGTACGCCGAAAATCAGCAAGGTTGAAATTATATGCCGCGAGTCAAGACTTGAACCTTTGAAGAAGGCTATGATGAAAATCGGAATTACCGGTATGACAGTATCTCACGTACTCGGCTGCGGCGTTCAGAAAGGCAAGCCCGAGTATTACAGAGGTGTTCAGATTGAAACAAATCTCCTGCCTAAGGTTCAGGTAGATATTGTTGTATGTATGGTTCCTGTCGGCAAGGTAATCGAAGCCGCTAAAAAGACGCTTTACACAGGTCATATCGGTGACGGTAAAATCTTCGTATATGATGTTGAGGAAGTTGTAAAGGTAAGAACAGGTCAGACAGGAATTGAGGCTATGAAAAACTACGATTGACTCGGGAGCCCCGAGTGCCAAAGCCGCCTTTGGAAAGCTATCATATATTATAAAGCATCCAAAACGGCGGAATTGGACATTGAAAACATATAATTCAGTCTTTCATCCATTCTTTATAGAAGGCGTCCGCACCGTAAAAGGTGCGAACGCCTTCGCCTTTTTAACAGGCTCAATATCAATAGTCAAAGTAAACCCGAATAAAATGGAATAGTATATTAAGATAAGCGATTGCTATTGAGCGCAGCTTGTTCGATATTGAATTGTTTGTAAGCAAACATATGAAATATACGATTACAAAATCTATTAAAGTTTTGACAGCCGTAAGCGTTACGTTTGAGAACTTTAATCTTGTTGCAGGATTTCTGCCTATACTTACAAAAAATATTTATTATATTATTATATATATATTCTTCTTTTTCTTCTTCTTTTTCTTCTTCTTTTTCTTCTTCTGGGTTGTTTGGGTTGTTTAGGTTGTTTTGGGTTGTTTT
>JAHKZS010000189.1 GCA_020626545.1 bacterium | reverse complement strand
GTTTATATTTAAATATACTGTATTTTAAACTTCTCTCGCTTTTAGGAGGTCGTCAACGTTATCGATTTCGGACCAGGAATAATCCTTTATATCCTTATAATATAAATCGAAGTCGTTTTCGAAAATCATCTGAACTAAAGCGTCCTCGAACAGCTGGTCGTACATCTCGCCGTTTACCATATTGTCGATTTCTTCGATAAGGAAACGAGCCGATACGGCGTCGAGCTTAGTAATACTTACGTACTGAGCGTAGAATGAGGATAGAGCCTTGCTCATTACGCAGATTCTGTCGCCGTTAACCTGTACGTTATACTTGCCCTCGGTTTTGCTCGAATCGACAAGCACATAAGGAACGTCGGTATTTTTGCAGATAACTTCCTCTACGAGCTTTTCTTCGGCAACGATATCGGAGTTCATAATAGTTACGTTATCGCGCTCGAGGTACTTTTTAGCGAACCAGAGGGACGCTATAGAGCCTGTGGTTGAATAGAACGGATTACGAACGATAATTACGTTTTCTCTCTCGAGCTCACGTGTAACCTGCTCATACATAAAGCCCGCTACTACTACGATTTCGGCGGAAGTATCATTCTTTCTTATAAGTCTTACCATTCTCTGTAGAACGGTTGTATTTCGGTTAAGCTTATAAAGCGACTTAGGTGTTTTTAAGGTTAAAGGCTGAAGGTTTACGCCTTTTCCCGCTGCTAAAATTATATATGTCATTTTACTACCTCCGATTACTTGTACATTTCTAACGCGCGCTTGCTGTAGTCCTTAGCGAATCGGTACCATAAGGGCTTTAAGTAGCCTACTTTCTGGCCCGAAGCTTCCTTGAACATACACCAGTGCATAAAGAAAAAGCCTGTAATAGATATCCAAGCGTAGAAGTGACGTCTCTCGATTTCAGTGGGTTTATGGCCGAAATAGATAAAGAGGATTCTGTCTACTTCCTCGTCGGTATGATCTCCGCCGCAGATATATGTACCCACGTCAAAGCCGGGGTCGTTATATCCGCCGTACTCCCAGTCGGTGAGATAGATTTCGGAATCGTTGATAAGGAAGTTTTCGTCACGTGCGTCGCCGTGGGTAATACATCTCGGAATACCGTCCTGTTTAGTAAGCTCTACGAGCTCATAAACTCTGTCCCTGATTTCGTTAAATCCGGGATATTCCGGAAAATTCTCGCCGTATTTATCCTCAGGAATCATTGCTTTAATGGACTCCCATTTTTCCTTAACGTCGAACTCCCATCTAACCTTAGCCGAGAAGTGATGGAGCTTATTTAAGAGTCTTACGCCGCGGTAAATATCGCTGACGTTATTATAATCAAAGTCACGATGCTCAACGAACTTAGCGATTTTCCAACCCTTAGAAACGCTCATAGCTACCAAGGTTGTATCAACTCTCGCCTCGTAAGCCTGGCTCTGAATCATAGACTCTCTGCCTCGGTCAACTAAAATCTCGGAGCCGAGCCCGGGGAAACGGAACACGTACTTACCGCCGTTTAGCTCAAAAGATAAAACCGAGTTGGTTAAACCCTTCTGGAGCGGCTTTAAATCGAGAATCTGTTTCTTATTACAGTTAAAAACCTCACAGATGGTATCATAGATAAAGTCAATATCTTTCTGATGGATAACTCCGCCTGTGGTCTGGATTGTTGTATCTGACATTGGATAACCTCCCATGTTTTAATAAAAATCTACGCGAGCATAGATTACAATTATTATACATAAATCGACAAATAAAATCAACCGATTTAAGACTAATTAAAAATTTAACAAAGTTTATTGTGTAATAAATTCAGGTAAAATAGGAAAAGCAGGCATAAGCCCGCTTTCCTTCCCCTCGTATTCTACCCTTTCAAAACTTCTGTGTAAATCAGCCTAATCATTATAGCATACGTCTATAATTTAGGCAATCCAAAAAATATGTCGGTTATCTACACATTTTTAACATATATGTAGAAATTTAACGCAGAAAAACAATTATTATTCTTTTATAGAAAAAAGCCCGCATAACACGGGCTTTATTCATTAATACTTTGTATAAGTTGAAAGATATGTCATAATCGGTGAAGCTTTGTACTTCTTGCCGACCTTAATCTTAGGAACTATATAGAAATAGTAATATGTATTCTTCTTGAGGCTCTTTTTACCGATTTTAGTAACCTTAACGGAATTACGCTTTAAGTTCTTAACGGTCTTTTTGAGGCCCTTGTTGTATTCTTTAGATACGTAAATATCGTACTTAACCTTACCGCCCTTGGGCTTAGACCACGCGAGCTTTACAGAACGCTGAGTTTTTGATGTAGCACGGATATTCTTTAAAGAAAGAGTAAAGTATTTGTAAGACGACCAAGCGCCGTAGTTTTTCTTAGAGTTAACTAAAGCGTAGGAACGTGTTCTAACCTTATAGAACTGGCCTTTCTTTAACTCGACAGAAGTAGTTTTATTGAGAGTTTTAAAAGCCTTTTTCTTATTAGCCTTAAAAATCTGGAACTGATAACCGTCCTGGAACTTTAAGGACGGAGCTGTGAACGATACACTGTCGCTGTAAGACCAGTAATAGCTGAACTTAGGAGTTTCGCCCTTTTTAGGAGTAAGTCTTAAATAATAGTTATAAATACTCTTGTCATAACCCTCAGCGCCGTAGGTAGCGGAGTTTCTCACGGGAGCTACTCTGATATAGTTAAAATCAAGAGCTTTTTTGTTAGAAAGACCTGTTACCGTATATGAGGTAGTCTTAGAAGTACCTACTTTCTTAACGTTATTGTTGCCGTAATCCTTATAAATATTATAAGAAGTCGCGCCTGAAACCGCTGTCCAGCTTAAAGTCATAGAGCTTTTAGTAGCCTTAGTCTGCTTTAAATCAGATAGCCCGTCAGGACTGGTTACAACCTCGAAAGGCTCGCTTGCGGAAGCGTTAACCCAGCCGTTAACGTAAGGAGTAACCTTTACGTAGTAAGTAGAACCTCTAAACAGGCTGTATATACCTTCGCTGCCGTCGGTATTATAAGAAGTATCCTCTTTATAAGTACCGTTTTTAGTATCGCTGTATTCAACCTTATACTTAGTAGCGCCCGAAAATCTATCCCAGGAGATATCGACCGAAGTGGTTGAAGAACCTGTTTGCTTTAAACCTGTAACCTTAGCTACAGCGCCCGCTGTAACAGGAATAGCGATAGACACTAAAATAGTTAAAGCGAGTACAATTGATAAAAACTTTTTCATAATTTCCTCCATAAAAAAAATTTTTATTTCTTACAATGAAATTTTACCACTTAGAGTGGTATAATTCAATTGATTTTTTCACCAAATAATTATAAAAACTACGTCGCAAATATGTTGTAAACTTGACATTTTATATCAAAAAAAATATACTATTATTTAGCTCTATTAATAACGGAGGGTCATAAATGACTAAAACCGAAAAAAAGTTTTTTGATTTTTTGAAAAATCATATTCTAACGGTCATATTTTTCACCGTAACAATACTCGCGATCGCGATTCACTTTTGCGGTATAGGATTGGAGAGTGGAGATTACCAGAGCTTCTTAAAGCCCTGGTGGCAAGTTATAAAGTCCTCGGGTATAGGCGGTCTTTCCAAGCAAGTCGGCAACTATAATATACCCT
>JAHKZS010000188.1 GCA_020626545.1 bacterium | reverse complement strand
CAGGTTCCGATTCTTCGGATTCAGGCTTTTGTAAGCTGTCCGCTGAATCTGTTTCGGAATACGCTTCTATGCTGGTTTCAGCGTTTGATTCGTCAAGAGAATTCTCGGTATTTGTCACTTCCTCCAATACACATCCCTCCGTTCCGCATAGCTATGGATTATATATTATATCACAATATTACTAAAATTTCAACTTTTAACCAAATTTTATGACAAATTCATTCGGAAAGTGTAGTGAAAACATCTCTTTTCGGGGTTTTTGCGTCAACAAATGTGAACAATTATCGATATAGAAAGCGCGGAATTTATATTTATTTCAGGGCTCTATGACAGCAAATTTTATTTTGCTGTCTAAGGACAAAGCCACTGTTTATGCGGGTTTCAAGGTTATAAGACAGTAAAGACATTGAATTTAATATTATTATGTAAAAGAATAAAAAATAAAATTATTTTTTATTTTTTTATTAGGGCTAAGGGCAAAGGGCTAAGGATAAAGAGAAGGTCGAGCATATAGAATGGATAAATGAATTACCTTTATCTCCCGACCGAATTAATATGCAAGCTCCGCTTACGGAGCATATAAATATTGTCGGGAAACCGCTGTTGTTTCTTATTCCGAGCTTTCTACCCGACATTCACTTCCCACTTCCTACTTCCAACTTCCTGCCAAATAAAAAACCGCCGTGGGTTAACACGACGGTTATAAACTATATCAGGCTACCCGATACGCGGCTACGACAAATCTGCCGTCGTCGGTATGGTAGTAGCAGGTGGATAAAAGCATAATCTGCTCGGGATATTTCGGAACGTCATTTAGGGAAATCAGCGACATTTTTCGGATATTATTCAATACTTCGTTATACTCTCCCCTGTCGAGCTTACCAACACAACGGTAATAAGCGAAGCCATCCTCGCCCTCGGGAATGAGCTTAGTCTGGAACGCCGCAAAGACGCGGTATACACGGTTCTCCTCCTGGGTACGGAACACGATGTCCTTATGCCCGAGAGCGAAGCTGCCGCTTTTGTAGCTGTCGAGACTGCCGAACATTGAACCCGAGTTCATATTATGGCCGTATATTACGAACACATCGGAATCGCAGTTACAGCCCTCTCCGATAAACAGCGTACCCGAATACGAATAGTTCTTAGAGAAATCACGGTGCAGATAAAACTCGGGATCGCTCTCCGAGGATTTCATAACGGGATAATCTATAATCGTATCCTCAATACTAAGCCAGCCCACAAAGTCGTTGTTCTTCATCGCAAGCTTGCTAAGAGGCGATTTATCGGGTATTTCGGAAGATTCTAAGCCGCTTATAATATCGTCCGCTTTAATATCCTTTAGCCCCGACTCTTCTTTTAACGATACAAAATTTTTCGATTCATTGGACTGCGGAAGATAGATTACCAGCGCCTGATACCCCGCGAAGGCGAGTATAGCGATAAAAATTATCGCAAATACTAAATAAAGCGCGGATGTCTTAAATTTTTTGCGCTTCATTCGCGTCACCTCCTATTCCTCTCCGAACGCTCTTACTTTTTAACTTCTTTTTTATCGTACCACATTAAAGCCTTATATGCAACATTTTCCTTTCGTATCTGGCTTATGCCGTTAATAATGTGAAAAATCATTTATAAAACAATTGTTATTGAACGAAACTTATGTTAATAAGCTCGAACACCGTCGCCGACTGATTGACAGCTTTATCAATTCAATCTATCTGTATGATGACAGAATGGTAATCACGTTCAATTACAAAGACGTCTCAAAAACAATAACGATGGAAGAAATCGAGAATTCAGCCATCAGTTCGGATTTGACATCACTCGCCGCACCATATTAAGACGACACCTTTTATATCAAGGTATCGTAAGCAACCCCCCGATTTATCGGGGGGTTGCTTTTTCTGAAAAATATATCTATTAATAGTCATTTAAGTCGAGCTCTATTTATAAGTAAACGGCAGACGCGCCGCATCGGTACGTTTGCCTGTTTACGCTCTTATTCTTTTCTTATAAT
>JAHKZS010000187.1 GCA_020626545.1 bacterium | reverse complement strand
TTGTAAATTCTTTTAAAGAAAAATTCATAATATATTAAACCAAAAGGCATCCGTTTACATATCTTCTAAGACCTAACGATATGTAACCGAATGCCCAAACATTCTACAACCCGGTGGCTGTTTTATACTTAGTATTATAATACTTCTTTAATCGCGTTTAAAAAGTCGTCGAATTCCTCGAAAGCGGGGAACTGGGGATAGTCCTTTTTAATCTGTTCGGTAGTTCTGAAAAGGAAACCGTGCTTACTTGCCTCAATCATACCGAGGTCGTTAAAACTGTCGCCCGCGGCGATAGTGTCGAATCCGATAGACTGGAGAGCCTTTACGGTCGAGTATTTGGACTTTTCAACTCTCATTTTAAATCCCGTAATCTCGCCGTCGTCGGCAACTTCTAACGTATTACAGAAAAGCGTCGGATATCCGAGCTTCTTCATAAGCGGAGCGGCGAACTGCGTAAATGTGTCGCTGATAATAATTACCTGAGCGATAGAACGGAGCTCATCCAAAAACTCCTTAGCGCCCTCTAACGGCTCAATCTGCTCGATAACGTCCTGAATTTCTTTAAGACCTAAACCGTGTTCTTTAAGAATATTAAGTCTGTAGTTCATAAGTTTATCGTAATCGGGCTCGTCCCTGGTAGTCTTTTTTAACTCGGGAATACCCGAAACTCTCGCGAAGTTTATCCATATCTCAGGTACTAATACACCTTCCATATCAAGACATACAATTTTCTGTTTGCTCAATATAATCATCCTCTCATTTATTACTCGGAAATTATATCATTTTTATAGATTTTAGTCAAGTAAAGAACCGTGATAAATAAGTATAGAATCACTGCTTGACTATATGATAATATTATGATAAAATTATGATAAAGTTAGGAGTTGGTACTATGATGAACATTAGACCTGTATCTGATTTAAGAAACAAATATCCCGAAATAGAAAAGCTCGTTCTCGAGGGAGAGGAAGTCTATCTTACAAAGAACGGATATGGTTCAATGGTAGTTATGAGTATAGAGCAGTATTCAAAGCTTAAAGACTCGCTGGAGATGAAGCTTGACGAAGCTGATTATATGGCTGATAATTCCACAGAAAGACTTTCTCACAAGCAAGTTTTCGGAAAATTAAAGGGTAAGCTCAATGGATGATAAATATGAATTAAGGTATTTACCTATTTTTTATGAGGATTTATCCGAAGCAGTCGATTATATTTCGAACAAATTAAATAATACAGACGCTGCTTTGAAGCTGATTGATTTGACCGAAAGAGCTATTTTGAACAGGCTGGATAATCCTCTTATGTTTCAACCTTTTAACTCCGAAAAGAAACGTAAAAATCCGTATTACAGAATCAATATAAATCATTTTTCTGTTTTTTATGTTGTTATTGATAATGTAATGGAAGTAAGAAGATTTTTATATAGCAGACGCGATTTGCTAAATATGCTTTAAATTAAAACTCCCGACTGATAAGTATCGGTCAGGAGTTTTGTTTTATCAATTCTATTTCGTAAGCATTACCACGCACTCCACGTGCCCCGAGACACCATTATGAATGTCCACAGTACAAGCGAAATTACCAACCAGAGCGCGTTCACCCGAAAAAGTCTACTGTGTTTCCTTTAGCAGAGCACTTCTACAAGCTGGAATTTGTGCGATTAACTTCTGCTTTCATGTTCTATTAATATTTAACTGCAGTTGGTGTTTATCTTATTGACCGTTCATAAAATTCCAAAAATCTCACAAACAAATCCTGATCTAGTCTTGCGCTCCATTTAGCATGATCAAGATGTTCTGTTTCATATCTTGCTTTATCTTCCTTAAAGCGTTCTTTATTCTCCTTTGTTTCATAATCATAGTCTAATGTCTTAAGCCAATCATCAAATCCGGCGTTGAATTCATCCTTATAGGAATTTACAGGATCATTGAGTATTTCACTATGACCTCTGTCCTCAAATCTGATAAATGAAAATCGCGGATCATCCTTATATTTTTCATAATACTTGTCTAATCCATACTCGATCCCTATCACGTCATCATCAGCACTATGTACTATCATTACATTAGTATCCGGAGATGCATCAAACCCATCCATAGCAGTATTTGTTGCATATTTACCATATTTGAAGAACTCATGGATCCTGATAAACGGCGTCATCGTATAAATAAGGCTTCCTGCCTGTGATTTTCCGCCTGATTCAAACATATCCGATGAACTGTTGAAACCTGAACACTCAATAACCGCCTTGACTTCTGTATGGTAATTCAGAACCGCACTTACACAGTATCCTCCCCAGCTGTGTCCGAACAGGACAATCGGAAGGTCCGGGATGTCATTATTTGATTCCACAAAAGAAATTGCATTATCAAGATCTATCACTCCTTGCGGGACTCCGCCCAACCCGTCACCTTCACTCTTATCCATTGCCGTAGCGTCATATGCAAAAACATAGTATCCATTCTTAGCAAAATAATCTGCTACATCCATATAAGAATTATGCCCTCCGCCGCCAAATCCGTGAGCAATGATCACTATTCCGTGCTGATTCTCTCCGTTACTGTAAAGATAACCTGCAAGCATTTGCCCCTTATCAGAAGGGAACGAATACTCAGTGCATTCCAGGCCATTAAAATCTTCTACGTGAAGCATAAGAGGTTCATAGCTGTCTGCACTTATATTGAAATTATCATTATACATATATACACAGAAACCCCACCATCCGATAACAATCAAAATGATGATGCACAATAGAACAGTAAGGACGATTCTTGTTTTTGTTTTAATATTTTTCGCAACCATATTATTACCACCTTCTTGATTCCATGATTTATACAGAACTCTGCAAATCTGAATTTGCTTATTTACGTCGAAGTTCTTTAATAAAATATACACTAACCACTACCATCATTATCGCCAATGCATCCGAAGCAACCAACTGTCCAATCGCAGCCGCCGGAATTGGTTGCAATGGCCATGGCTCAATGAAACTGACAAGGCACGCTCTGAACATCCAAACAACTGTTAGGAAGAAATAAAAGTAGATTACTTCCCGATTCATGTCCAATGCTCTTTTACCTAACAAAATCAGCATGACGCTTAGCCCAAGCAACAACAATGAGAAACAATAGTTCGTATAATCTATCCCAACTATAAGATTCTCATATTGCATTGGAAGGTAGTCATACCATTGAAACATCCAAGGAACAAAGAAATGCCATAGTCCCACTAAAGCACTTATTACAACAGTAACAAAATATAAAATACGTATCCCTTTTTTCAAAATTATTCACCTCTACAAATCCCGAGTTGTCGTGCTGACATCTAAATCACAGCCACAACCCGCTGTTATCTATCAAGGCAACTCAACTCTCACACTTTTTGAGCCGGATTGCCCTTGGATAAGTTACCGAGAAGCGTTCGTACTGCCCGACGCCAAATTTGCCCGATTGCCCGAAAACCGCAGTATTACTGGGCTTTCGCGGCTATTTTTCTTTGACCCGTGACATCAATACTACCGTCTCGACGTGTTCGGTATGGGGGAACATATCTACAGGTTGGATTTTGCGGACTTTATATTTATTCTTTGAAAGAAATAAAACATCTCTCGCGCAGGTTTCGGGGTTGCAGGATATGTAAACAACCTTTCTCGGATTGAGTTTTACAAGCGATTTCAGAAATTTTATATCACTGCCCGCGCGCGGAGGATCCATAATTACCACGTCGGCAGTTAAGCCCTCGTCCGCAATATCGACCATATATCTGCCCGCGTCGGCGCATACAAAGTCGATATTTTTAATATTATTGAGCTTGGCGTTTTTGCGGGCGTCCTTTACGGCGTCCTTGTTTAGCTCTACGCCTACAACCTGCTTAGCGTATTTGCTCGCGATAATTCCGATTGTGCCTGTACCGCAGTACGCGTCGATTACTATGTCGCTGTCCTGAATTTCGGCGAACTCCATAGCCTTGTTGTACAGAATCTCGGTCTGGATAGGGTTAATCTGGTAAAAAGCCTTCGGCGAAATTGTGAAAGTATATCCGCACAGCTGTTCCTTAATAACTCCGTCACCGTATAGAGTAACGCTCTTGTCGCCGAGAACAAGGCTTGTGCGCTTGTTGTTGATGTTCTGAACTATGGTTGTTATCTCAGGATGACGACCTAGCAGGGCGTTAATAAAGCTTCGTTTCGACTTAAAAGCTTCCTCGCCCGTGACGAGTACGACCATTATCTCTCCGCTCAAAAATCCGCGCTTAATCAGCACATGGCGTAAAAAGCCCGTCATTTTCTTATCGTCGAACGGCTTTAGCTTAAAGCTCTTTATAAGCTTACGTATAGTTACGATAATCTCGTCAGCCTTTTCGTCCTCGATAAGACAGCTGTCTACGGGCACGATTTTATGGGTGGAGCTCTGGTAAACTCCCGAGATAATACGGTTGTTCCTATCTCTGCCGAATGCCGCCTGAACCTTATTTCTGTAATGGTAGGGGTTATCCATACCGATAATATCTTCTACACGATGGAATTTACCCATAAGCTTGACCACTTTTTTCATTTTAAAAAGCAGTTGTTTATCGTATGTTAAGTTGTGAATCTGACATCCTCCGCATTTTTTATAATGCGGACATTTTTTATTGTCCACGTCAGGACTTTCACTCCAATCTGATTATCAGTTTTAATTATTTTACCATATAAACCTTGCTTATACAATAAAAAACTTGATTTATTAGCCGTTTTGTTATATTATATTATGGTATGAAAGGTCGATGAAAAATGTTAACACTAGACAAAATCTATGACGCTTCGAGAGTTCTCCAGGATGTTATCCATCCGACCTCTATTGTAAAGGCGTCCGCGATTGATGTAGATTGCGATTTATACTTAAAACCCGAGTGTCTCCAGCTCACAGGCTCGTTTAAGCTTAGAGGTTCAGGCTATAAGATTTCTCAGCTTACCGATGAGGAAAAGGCGAGAGGCGTTATCGCTTGTTCCGCGGGTAATCACGCTCAGGGCGTTGCTTTGGCGGCTACTAAATACGGAATTAAGTCACTTATCTGTTTACCCGACGGCGCTCCTATCTCTAAGGTAGAGGCTACTAAGAGCTTCGGCGCCGAGGTTTGTATGGTTCCCGGCGTTTATGACGACGCTTATAACGAGGCTTGCAGACTTCGTGACGAAAAGAATTATACATTTATCCATCCGTTCGACGATGAAAACGTTATCGCCGGTCAGGGTACTATCGGTCTCGAGATTATGAACGAGATGAACGACGTTGACGCGGTTATCTGCGCTATCGGCGGCGGCGGACTGATTTCGGGCGTAGCGTGCGCTATTAAACACCTCAATCCTAACGTAAAGGTTTACGGCGTACAGGCTGAGGGCGCGGCTTCTATGTACACTTCGCTGAAAAAGGGCGAGGTTACAGCTCTCGATACCGCGAGCACTATCGCCGACGGTATCCAGGTTAAAGAACCCGGCGAGCTGACTTTTAAATATGTTCAGCAGTATGTTGACGAGGTAGTAACGGTTTCCGACGACGAGATTTCGACCGCTATTCTTACTCTTATCGAAAAGCAGAAAATGGTTGCCGAAGGCGCGGGAGCGGCTCCGCTCGCGGCGGTTATGTTCGGCAAGGTTCCCGTTAAAGGCAAGAAGGTTGTATGCGTAGTTTCGGGCGGTAATATCGACGTTACTATTCTTAACCGTGTAATTAAGCGAGGTCTTATTACCTCCGGACGTCAGCAGACCTTGTGTATTCAGCTCGACGATAAGCCCGGACAGCTTCTCGGCGTGTCGAAGATTATCGCCGACCACGGCGGTAACGTAATAAGCGTTCACCACGAGAGAGCGAGCGAGGGTGAGATTACCGACTGTATTCTCAGAATTGTTCTCGAAACCCGTAATTACGACCACGTTAAAGAGATTTCGAGGTCGTTAAAACAGGCTGGTTTCAGGCTTGTGTAAACTTGGGTGATAGGTTAGGGTAACAGAAGCAATCCGAACTACGCTTTAAACGGAGTAATTTTGACTCTTTACGGCTTGTCGAACGTCAGCAGGCGCCAGCCTGCTAACATTCTCCGCACCGCAAATCGCCTTAAATTTCAACCGTTTAAAGTCCAAAGGAGTTTTGCCGAGGCAGATTTTCGTCTAGCCGCGGCAAAAGCACAGGAAACCCTGACGGGTTTCCGAGCAT